>CATIYX010000295.1 GCA_949739095.1 uncultured Clostridia bacterium
TTCATATTCTATCGTACCGCGCCAGATGTCCATTTGTTTGTTTTGGTCATAACTTTTTTGTAAAAGGGCGAACGCGCTCGCGTCCAAAGCCAGCAGAAACAGCACTAAAACACAAAGATAGATTTTGTAACGGAATCTCACGACGGCACCTCCAAACGATATCCATATTTATAGACAGTTTTGATATGCTCTTCCCAATGCAACTTTTTGCGCAGCCGCTGTACATGTACATCCACCGTACGGGTCTCGCCGACATAGTCATAGCCCCAAACAAGGTCAAGTATTTTTTCGCGAGATAGTGCGATATTTTTGTTCGTAATGAATACTTCCAGCAGTTCAAATTCTTTCAGTGTAAGTTCTACCTCCTGCCCTGCAACATAGACCTTGTGTTCCTCCAGTAGAACGCGCACCCCGCCGGCGCAAAATTCCTGTGATGACCGTCCACTGCGCCGCAGTACAACATTAATACGGGCGATGAGTTCAATGGTTTCAAAAGGTTTGGTGATGTAGTCCTCTGCACCGAGATTGAGTCCGCGCACTTTGTCCTGCGCGCTGCCTAAAGCTGTTAAGAAAATCACAGGCACATCAAAACGGCGGATCCGTTCAATCAGAGAAAAACCGTCCTCGCCCGGCAGCATAACGTCCAGAATAATGAGGTCAACTGACTGGTGGCGTAAAATCTCCTCCGCATCTTGACCATCGGGACGCGTGATTGCCTGGTGTCCTACCATTTTGACGTTGAGTGCAATGAGATCGCACAGAGCGGGTTCATCTTCAATAATCAATATGGTTGCCATAGTTTAGCAAACTCCTCTTTTGGTGCTATCAATTGACAAAGTCAGACATGTTTGCTTTCGCAATTGATAGTAGTGTTAAAATTAGTATATCAAAAAACAGACAAAAAGTCATCACCAAGTTGTAAACAGAAAATGGGCGTTGACAAAGGGCGGTGCAAAGACTATAATAAGCATAGGAGTAATGATACCCCTAAGTTTAAGATATAAAAAATAAGGGAGGTGGACGTTTGGAAAAGCAATATCAGGCAGAACTAATGTTACATACCTATATGGATAATGATAGGCAGCCGGAAAATTGGCAGTTTCGTCTTACAGCAGCAGGACCGGAGGATGCAGGACATGATGCGGTAGACATGGAAGAAACGGCGCGGCAATATTTGCAAACAATGCAAGGCTGTGTACTTGCGCAAACGCCGCCGTTTGATACAGTTCCTGCTTCGCCGCAAATGATTGCGGAACATTTTTGGGAACCACTCTATCAGTTTTTGGCAAAACAGGGGTATGCGCTTGTTTCGTTGGAGGTAGAACGGTCGGATGGCGCGGTATTTACACGTCGTTCCAAAAGCGTGACGTGTCGACGGATGGAATTGGTCCCACAGCAGGTTCCGACGCTACATATGAAAGCGCCGCGGCGGGGATATGTGTGTGCAGGGTGGCTGCTGTCTCTGCTGCTATTTGCATTATGCACCGCGGGATTAACTCTGTGGGTTTGGTACGGCGGTAATGGAGAGCCGATAGGGCAACATGTTTGGGAACATTTATATGGTGGCGATTTTACAGGATACCACCCTTCCTTTTTTTCCTTGTTTGCATCTCAGGCGCCGCTGCCTTATGGAATCTACACATTGGTTTTGTATATCACGGACAGTGTGCAGTACAGTTATTTTATTCTGTTAACACTGATCTATGGGATAGGCGCTGTCGGATGGATGATGTGGTCTAAGGGAAAGGAACGGATATTGCTGTGTGCGGCGCTTGCTGTGGTTTGGTTTGTGTCGCCACCCATGTTATATTTGGTATTTGTGCAGGGCTATTTGCCTCTGGCATTTTGTTTGGCAGGCGTGCCATATCTGCTCTATTTTATTTATGAGTACTTGGAATATCGGAAATTAAATATGCTCTATGGCATTGCCTTTTGTGTATTTTGTATGGTACTGAGTCATCCGGCGGCAGTTGCTGTCACGCTGGCGGCACTGGTGGTATTTTTACTGCTCTATGGACTGATGAACAAAGAATGGAAAAAAACGCTAATGGTTGTGGCAGCGGCGGTTATTGGCATATTATTTTCCTGCTTCTGGCTGGTGCCGGCTGCCCAATATGGAGTGGTGGGAATGACGGAAGAATTGCCGCTGGAATCTATTTTGGATGCAATCTATCCCATCTATATGGGCAGCGGTAGTATGCTCTATATTGGTGTCGCAGTGTTTGGCGTCGCGGTGTTTGGTGCGCTGTGTAGCAATTGGCGTCGTGCAGCAGGATTCTGGACGGCGGCAATTTGCGCTGTCGCGCTGGTATGTTTCCACAAGAGTTTGTTGATTATGATGGGAATGGCGGTGCTGTTAGGATTAGTATCTGCTGCATTACTGCGGTGGCGACCCTGCCCCAGATGGGTATTGATCGCTTGTGCTGCATTGTTGCTGGCAGATGGAATTTTTGCCTATCACGGAACACATCCTTGGACGGATACGCGGCAAAAAGTGGCACTGCCGCTGGAATTGCAGCAGCAATGGGTCAGTGCGCTGGGAGATGTAATGCCGGAGGAGGGAAACTATGTCATTCAAAATCGCTGCATGAATGCATTGCGTCGTCAGCATATGGAAGAAGCATTTGAGGCAGGTCATTATTATTATGTGTTTGACCGCAGTTTGGAAAGCGGTGCGGGTGTGGTGATGGCGGACCGGAAAAAGGTTGAGCCGGAGCGTCTGGATAAGCTGATGGATGCAGCAACCAAAAGCGGTTATCGTTATCAAAGCGGCGTGCAGGAAGCATATGTGTTTTATCGGGAAACACCGGTGCAGTTTGGTACGAGCGCAGCATACCGGGCGCTTGGAATTGGCACAACGGCATATTATGCCAGTTGGCTGTTTCCGGATATACAAGAAGGAGAAAGTCCCTATCCGGAGGACTATTCCATAGAGGAACTTAGCAGTTATCAGACCATTTATCTTTCCGGCTGGAAGGTGCGTGACAGACAGACGCTGGAGAAATTACTGAACCAATTGGGAGAACGGAATATAAATATTGTAGCAGAAGCGGGAACAGGACCGCAGCTTTTTGGAGCACAGACAGAGGAGCTTACCGTTGCCGGAAATATGCCAGCGCTTTCTGGCAGAGTGAATTTGCCGGAACTGCCGCTTAAAATGCTGGCACGCGGCACTACGCTGAAAAATCTGGATGAAACATGGATGTGGGGAGATAAAAACGGCAGACGGGAAGCGGTTGCCGGCGTCTGTGGACCTGTGCGGCTAATTGGGCTACAATTGCCTAGCTATACAGCAAAGGAAGCACGGGTGGAATATCTTCCGGTACTGGAAAACCTGCTGGAAATAGAGGCAGGGAATCATCCGCAGCGCGAAGTGGTAGAGACAGTCTATCAAAAAAGCAATGGGATTATGACAGTTCATGCGCCGCAAAGCGGTGTGATTTTGCCATTTGCCTATGTGGGACCGGTAAGTGTCCATGCTGGACAGAAAACAAAAGTACACGGACTGTTGCAAATGCAGACAGATATTTTGGTGCTGCAAGCCTCGTATAGCCTGTGGGGAAATATTTTAACGGGAGCTGGAATTCTGCTGGCAATTTGCTATATGATCTTTGTGCGGAAAAAACGCATTACACCACGGGAAACCAGATTTGCGAAATTTGAACTATAATAAAAAGGGATGCTGCGGCATCCCTTTTTATTATATAATTTTGCACATCGCCGCTGCTTCTCGTGATCTACACGTATATCTATGATTATTATACTACAATGCATAGCAGATTGGTAATAATAGCCACTTGCGCGCCTATTATGTACTTTTTGACGCCAAAAAGTACCAAAAACGCCGGGGCGTTCCGATTCGCCCCGGACCCCACAAACGGCTCCTGCGGAGGGCTGGCCCTGCGGGGGAATTTGGCTTGCTAAACCTTATGCAATTCGAAGGCACTTTTCAAATCCGTATAATAGTCACTTTGTGACTATTATACCATGTCCGCAACGCGGACTGGTATAATTTTGCGCATCGCCGGTTTCGAGCGAA
>CATIYX010000296.1 GCA_949739095.1 uncultured Clostridia bacterium
ATTGAAAATAAGAATGACCAACAAGGGAGGAGACGGATTTATGGAAACAGAAGTAACCAGAAGTGAATATGAAGTCAACCATATGATAGAATTGTCGCCACAGGTACTCGCTGACTATGATGTGATTGTGCCGGACTATCAGCCAGATTTACTCAAAATTTTACAGGTTGACGCAAACGCCGCAGTGCAACATTTTGAAGTGCAAAACGACCGTATTACCATTACCGGAAAGGTGGATTATAAAATTCTTTATATCCCCGATTCCGCAACAGGTATCACCAGCATTATCACCTCTGCGCCATTCAATCACATTGAAGAACATGCCGGAGCAAAACAAGGTATGCTTTGCAGCGTACTCGGTGATGTAGAACATGTTGAATTTTCATTGATTAATAGCCGGAAGGTCGGCATTAAAACGGTTGTGGGACTGGACATCAATTTGGTGGAAAACCAAAGCATTTCCACCATCACCGGCATTGAAGGAGACGATATCGAACTAAAAAAATGTGTCTTTCGCACCAGCCGCCGTGTTGTTGACCGCGCCTGCGACATTGCCGTTTCAGATACGCTTGCCGTGCCTGTCGGTCAACCCTCTATCCAGTCGCTTATTAAATCGGATGTTTCCATTCGCGGCAAGGATGTGAAGGTCATCAGCAACAAAGTCGTCACCAAAGGAGAATTGGTGGTTTGTACGCTGTATAGCACAGAAAACGAATCTATGCCGGTTTGTACCTGTCACGAAGTACCGTTTACAGAAATTTTGGATGCAGACGGCATTTCCGAAACACAAAACACGCATGTTTCTTTCCACGTGCAATCTGCTGATTTTAAAGCAGCTGCCGATGTGGACGGCGATTTGCGCAACATTACTATGGACGTAAAGCTGGGCGTTCAAATCAGTGCGGACGAAGTGACGGAAGCGGAAGCGGTTTATGATGCCTATTCTACACAGAGCGACTTGAATCTGACGACTTCCTGCATAGAATTGCAGGAAATGAATGACTATGTCAGCGGAGAATCCACTGTGAAATCTGCTATCACCATTCCGCCGGAATTCCCGCCGCTCATGCAAGTTTATAATGTTGTTGCCAAACCCTATATCAATTCTGCAACAGTCCAGGGCGGTCGCGTCGTCATTGATGGCAGCATTGACGCCTATATACTATACATATCCGAACGGGAGGATAATCTACTGAGCAATTATAAAGAAGAAGTTCCGTTCCACATGGAGTTGGACTGCTCAGGCGGAGAGCCCGGCTGCAGCGTGAAAGCGCTTTGCGATGTGACACACGTTAGCTATAACATCACCACCTCCGGCGAGGTGGAAGCCCGTATGATTGTCAGTGCGGACGCAAATGTTTTTAAAACCAGCAATGTTGATATTGTCACGGATGTAGAGGCGCTGCCGCTGGAGAGTACAGACGATTCTTCCATCATTCTCTACTATGTGCAAAAAAACGATTCCCTTTGGGAAATCGCCAAACGCTACCATACTAAAATTTCTAAGGTACAGGACGTGAATCATTTGGAAGAGAACGCTACTTTAACCTCCGGTATGCAGTTATTGATTCCCAAGTCCTGATTGGGACCGATTTATTTCATAACAGCATTTCTCCTTATGATAAAACAATGCCCGCTATGGGCAGAAAAGCAGCCGGTGCTTTTGCACCGGCTGCCCTTTTTATATAACGCGTTTTTGAGATGGATAACTGTCCACTGCTATATCGCCTTATCATGCAATCTACCCCCAAAACACATAACATTTTGATGAGAAATAGCGGTCGTCAAGTCTATGGTAGCATTTCCAGTGCAATATCCGCCGGCTTTTTTTCGCTACCCGCAATTTGTGTGTAACTCTCCGGTACACCGCCTACAATCACTGCCTGTGCAACCGGCACTGCTGCATCAATTTGTACCGTCCTTTGCAGCGTAGGCGCCATAATACCGACACTGATATGTAACTGCATCATCACCTGCATTTTCGTTTGGTTAATCCCCGCCTGTTCAAAAGAATCCTGAAACTCCACCTGCAATTCCGAAAGCGGTATCACCTGAACAGAAATGCGCGGACCGATTCCTGACAGAACCGTAAGCCCCAGCATATTGGACAGCGGTACCTGCACTTCAATTTGGTTCTCCTCCGCCAATCGGCTCAAAATCTCGTCCGCAATAGTGGAGCGCAGCAAATTTAGTTTTGTCACGTCCGTATGAATGGACTGTACATTGCCCGCTGTATCTTTATCCATAACAATCAACTGTTCAAATCGACCGTCTTTTTGATTCATGGCAGCGCTAACCGTTTCATTGACCAATTGCATTGTCATATATTTTACCTTTGCCTCCGCCATATCCAGTAGCAAACGATGAAATTTCACGCTGCTCATCAAAAGCGCCAGAAATATCACGCACAGGATAGTAAACTTTAGCAGTCCGCCATTTCTGCGTCCTGCACCTAGTCGAATCCATGCGCGCCTTCGGAATCCTCTCATGCCGCTCCGTCCCTTCTCCGCTTCACATTACCATCCATCCTCCTAGGCGGTTTGCTCTCCAAGGTTGATGGCATCCTCTTTTTATAGTATATGAAACAGACGGGCAGATGTGAACCGGAAAAGCCTTGCTTCTAACGCTGTTTCCGTATGATTCCCGCCGGCGTACTTTGGCTGTCCTGTCCCAGCGGGTTGTCCTGCAAAATTTCCAGCAGCAATGTTTCGTCCAGCCAGCTATGCGATTTTCCCAAGATGTTGCCGCCCAGGTCATTGATGTCCACCACCAACACAGGGGTTCCTCCCAGTGTTGGTGACAGTTTCCTTGCAACCTTGTCAGGCGCTTCCGGCCCCAGTACCACATAGCGGTTGTACGGTGCAATAGTGTTGGGACAAGGACCGTCTATAGACTGTGCACGGTAGCCCGCCACCAAATAGAACCAGCCTTTCTGGTGCAGGACTTTTCCCACTGCACCGCACACTGCCGCCCATAATATGCGCAGTCGTCCGCACTCCCGCAGCGCCATCTCCATGGTTTCCGGCATGGAAAGCCCAATACCATGCTTGGATTTGGTCACAAAACAGCTGAGCAGCAGCGCCAGCCGCGATGGTTTGATTTCATCCAGCGGAACCGCGCGCCCTTGCGAGCATGCCACCATTTTTTCCGACAGAAAAACAATGTCGTCTTTTTGTAGATGCGGTTTCACATAAGTCTCCATCAGTTCTTCCAACGAATCTCCCGCAAAAACGACTGGTGTTTTTATCGGTATCCGCCGGTAGCACACACCACGCACCAGTCGCGCTTCTTTTTTTGTATCTGCAACATTCATTTGTTATCATCCTTTCAACAACCGATTATAATATAGAAACATGTCCACACCGTCATCAGATTGTTAAAAGGTTGTAACAAAGCAATCTCCCCCATATTTGTTCTCAAACATGAGGAAACTGTTCAAAAAAAGACCGGAGATATCCTCTCCGGTCGGTTTTACTTATACAGTCAATTCTACGTCCATATCCATGTCACCGCATTGTTCCAGCAACGGCTGTACATAGTCTGCGATAAACTCTTCCGTTTGCTGCGGCGCGCGCCCAACAAAATTGATGGGATTCAAAATCTCTTGAATTTCCGCTTCTTCCATCTGGAACAGCGGGTCCTCTGCAATTCTGTGTACCAAATCGTTTTGCGCCCCGTTCATTTTCACTTCGCTTGCCGCTGCCATGGAATGCACGCGAATCTGTTCATGCAGCGCCTGGCGGTCGCCGCCTTTTTTCACTGCCGACATCATGATGTTCTCCGTTGCCATGAACGGCAGTTCCCGCTGCATGTGCGCTTCAATCATTTTGGGATATACCACCAAGCCGCCCGCAACGTTCATATAGATGTTCAAGATTGCGTCCACTGCCAAAAATGCTTCCGCAACGGAAATACGTTTGTTTGCCGAATCGTCCAACGTCCGTTCAAACCATTGGGTCGATGCCGTGATAGCAGGATTGAGCGTGTCCACAATGACATAGCGCGCCAGCGACCCAATCC
>CATIYX010000297.1 GCA_949739095.1 uncultured Clostridia bacterium
AATCACATACAACGACATTCGGGAAAATGAACTTGTGATTCACATGATCGATTGTGCAGAAGAAACCATGAAAGTAATGGGATATACAGAACATTCGCACGTTCATGCAGGACGGGTATCCGCCGCCGCTGCACGGCTCATGCGCGACATGGGCTATAGTGCACGTGACCAAGAGCGTGCGCGCATTACCGGATATTTGCATGACATTGGCAACGCTATCAACCGTCAAATGCACGCGCAGACGGGAGCAGCAATGGCGTTTTCGCTGCTGAAAGATTTAGGTATGCCGCCGGCGGAAATTATGACGGTAACCTCGGCAATTGGCAACCATAACGAGGGAGAAGGCTATGCGGTCAATCCTGTGTCAGCGGCGATTATTCTGGCGGACAAAGCGGATGTACGCACCAGTCGGGTGCGCAACACCGATATAGAGCATTTTGATATTCATGACCGCGTGAACTATGCAGTACATGAAAGCAAAATTGAAGTGCTGGAGGAAAAGAAAGTCATTCAGCTGTCGCTGGTGATTGACGATGCCATTTCTTCTGCGATGGATTATCTGGAGATTTTTATGACCAGAATGAACATGTGCAAACGCGCCGCTGCATTTTTGGGCTACCGGTTTAAATTGATTATCAACGGTGCGGCAATTTTATAGAAAACTATGTGTAGAAAGTATTCGCCGTGCAGGCAATAAGAGCACAAAAAGGCAGGGGAATCCCTGCTTTTTTTGTTGGCAGCAGAATCTGGCAGAAAATGCGGAAATGAATGGTTAAAGCAAAATTAGCTGTTTGTTGGCAACCACTTGACTAAAGAAATACCAGATAGGAAAACGGAACGGAGTCTCATACCTTGCCTATATACGGACACAATAAAAAAGGACATGCTATTTGATGCTGCAACAGTAATTTTTTACAGATTTAGCAAAAAAAATAGCCGAAAGCCTTGACTATGCGGACAAACCATAATATAATAGTATCATATGATTGCCGTGGGACAGGTCTGTCTAAAGTCTCAAAAACACGGCATAAGGAGAGGCGGAATGTGAGGGTACGCTTCTTAACAAGAGGAGGAAAAAACATGAAAGGGAAAAGCATAATTAAGCTTGTAGGAATGCTTCTCATCATCGGTATTATGATTTTTGTTGCGGCATTTG
>CATIYX010000298.1 GCA_949739095.1 uncultured Clostridia bacterium
AGGAGGAACAAAAATGGCGCCGAAATACAAACGAGTGTTACTGAAATTAAGCGGTGAAGCGCTTGCAGGAGAAAAAGGCTTTGGACTGGATGAAGATACTCTCAGCAATATATCCGATGTCATAAAAAAATGTGTGGAAATTGGCGTAGAAATTGCAATTGTTGTCGGCGGCGGGAATTTCTGGCGTGGACGCAGCGGTAAAAACATGGATCGTACCCGCGCGGACCACATGGGTATGCTGGCAACTGTTATTAACGCCTTGGCACTTCAAGATGCACTGGAACAAAAAGACGTTCCGACGCGCGTACAAACAGCAATTGAAATGCGGCAAATTGCAGAACCCTATATTCGTGGACGTGCAGAGCGTCACTTAGAAAAAGGACGTGTTGTTATTTTTGGCTGCGGCACCGGAAATCCCTTCTTCTCTACTGATACAACTGCAGCGCTGCGTGCAGCGGAGGTGGATGCAGAAGTGATTTTGCTGGCGAAAAAAGTGGACGCCGTTTACGACAGCGACCCGCATACCAATCCGAATGCGATTAAATTTGATTCCTTATCCTATATTGATGTGTTAAACCGTGGACTTGGCGTTATGGATTCCACCGCAACATCACTTTGTATGGATAATGACATTCCAATCCGTGTATTTGGGCTGGATGATGCAAATAATATCTATCGGGCAATTATGGGTGAAGAAATCGGCACCATTGTAAAATAATCATTGGGAGGATTATCGTATGAACACACAATTTAAAGAGGCATATGACAAAATTGAACAAAAAATGACAAAAGCATTGGAAGTGCTGGAAAATGACTTTGCATCCGTGCGCGCTGGACGCGCTAATCCAGCTATATTAGACGGCGTGCGCGTGGATTACTACGGTGCGCAAAGCCCCATTAGCCAGCTCGCCAGTGTATCCGTTCCGGAAGCGCGTATGTTGGTGATTCAGCCGTGGGACGCTTCTGTATTAAATGAAATTGAAAAAGCGATTCAGGCTGCAGATTTGGGAATTAATCCAAATAACGATGGAAAAGTGATTCGTCTTTCTTTCCCGCCGCTGACAGAGGAACGCCGCAAAGAACTGGTAAAAGATATTCACAAAATGGGTGAAAATTCTAAGGTTGCTGTACGTAATGTCCGTCGTGATGCACTGGACGCATTTAAAGCACAGAAAAAGAAATCGGAAATCACAGAGGACGACTTGAAAGACATTGAAGCGGATATTCAGAAATTTACAGATAACTATATAAAAAAAATTGACGCTATGCTAGACTCTAAAGAAAAAGAATTGTTGGAAATTTAAACAGCTCTTTTAGAAAAGGATGTTTGCATGATGTCAATGAAACAAACAATTTATGGACTGTATTCTTCACTGCAGTCCATTTTCATTAAAAATGTTTCTGTGGATATGAACCATTTGCCACGTCACATTGCGATTATTATGGATGGAAACGGACGCTGGGCAAAATCGAAGGGGTTGCCGCGCAAAGAAGGTCATAAAGCCGGCGCTGAAACACTGCGTGCCATTGCTTCCTATTGCAGCGAAATCGGCATTGAAGCACTGACTGTATATGCCTTTTCTACAGAAAACTGGTCGCGCCCCAAAGAAGAAGTAGACGCATTGATGGAGTTGTTGCAGGAATATTTAGACCGTGCTGATGAATTTTTAATTGGCAAGGATAACCGTATTCGTGTAATTGGTGCACCAGACGGTTTAAGTCAAAAGTTGCTGCAAAGTATCCATGCATTGGAGGAAAAAACCAAACACAATAAGGGTATGACGCTAAGCATTGCACTTAACTATGGCGGTCGTGAAGAACTCACACAGGCAGCGCGGCGTATTGCTGCTGACTGCGCCGAGGGAAAGCTACTGCCGACGAAAATTGACAGTGCTATCTTGGAACAATATCTATATACAGCATCGCTGCCAGAGCTTGATTTGATGATACGCCCTAGCGGCGAACTGCGGCTGAGCAATTTTTTGCTATGGCAATGTGCCTATAGTGAATTTTGGTTTTCTAACATCAATTGGCCTGATTTCACATCAAAACATTTGCAGCTTGCACTGCACGATTATCAAAAACGTAACAGGCGCTTTGGCGGCGTTTGATTCGCTTCTTCTCCGATAACAGCTCACTTTGGAGAAGGAAAAAGCAAAAGAATTTTGTGAGCAGAAAGACGGATGATTGTTTATGGGTAAGCGGATTATAAGTGCGGCAATCGGTATTTTGATTTTATTATTTATATTAATTTCCGGACGTTTTTTGGAATTGGCGTTGGGTGTGCTAATTCTGATGGCGTTAGCTGAAATTTATAAGCCGTTTGGCTTTTTCAAAAAACTGCCGCTTTGTCTGCTTGGTTTTGCAGGCGGTATCGCCATCATTACCGCATTTCATTTCAGCCCTTCCCTGCTGCTGCCTGTTATTTGCGCTATGATAATGATTCTGTTGGTTCTCGCCGTATGTATGCACAAACAAATATCGTTTCGCGATATTTCCATTTTACTATTCTCCACACTTTATATCACGCTTCCGTTGCTTCACATTCGTTTAGTGGAACAGATGGAGCATGGCAATTTCCTAATATATGCTGTTTTCATCGGTGCATTTATGACGGACAGCGGTGCATATTTCACAGGATATTTTTTAGGTAAACATAAACTAATTCCTGATATCAGTCCCAAAAAGACAGTAGAAGGTGCCATTGGCGGCGTTCTCTCCTGCATTTTAGGCTTTGCTATTTGGGGATGGGTGCTCATATTCTTTTTTGAAAAACAGGTTAATTGGTATGCCCTTATGCCAATTTCTGTATTGGTTGCCATCATTTCTCAGTTCGGTGATTTGGCCGCGTCCATGATTAAACGGGAAATGAACATCAAGGACTATGGTTCCATTTTCCCCGGTCATGGTGGTGTGTTAGACCGTTTTGACAGTGTGATTTTTGTAGCGCCAACACTTTACTATCTGATGAAACTTATACCGATTCTGGTCTAGGTCTTTATGTGTTATACGAAAAGAATTTTTATAAACGTTTCAATATACGAACCAGAAAGGAACATTTTATGAAACGAATCAGTCTTCTAGGCTCCACCGGCTCCATTGGTACACAGACATTGGAAGTGATTGATTGCAACGAGGATATGCAGGTAGTGGCACTTTGTGCCAATCGAAATGTAACTGCAATGGAAGCACAAATCCGGCAGTATCGTCCTGCTGTTGCCTGCATGATGGACGCGCAGGCAGCACAGGATTTAAAAACGCGTGTGCAAGATACAGATACCCGTATTTTGTCAGGAATGGATGGATTTGTCGAAGCTGCAACGCTTCCCTCCGTAGATACGGTATTGACAGCAGTCGTGGGCGTGATTGGACTGATTCCCACTATTGCGGCAATTGAAGCCGGAAAAACCATTGCCCTTGCCAACAAAGAAACTTTGGTTTCGGGCGGATGCTTGGTTATGCCGCTGGCAAAAAAACATCATTGCTCGATTCTGCCGGTGGACAGTGAGCATAGCGCAATTTTCCAGTGCCTTACAGGGCAGCAGTCACAACCCGCAAAGCTGATTATTACCGCCTCCGGCGGACCATTTTATGGAAAATCTGCTACGGAGATCAGCAATATGCCGCCGTCCAGTGCACTGCGGCACCCCAATTGGTCTATGGGCGCTAAAATCACCATTGACAGCGCAACCATGATGAACAAAGGATTTGAAGTGATAGAAGCGGCTTGGCTATATGACATGCCGCTAGAAAGTATAGACGTCGTCGTGCACCGCGAAAGCATTGTACATTCCATGATACAATTCGCTGACAATAGTGTCATTGCACAACTATCTACACCCGATATGAAGCTGCCCATCAGCTATGCGCTGACTTATCCGCAACGCCGTCCCTGTAAAGTAGAACCGCTAGATTTATGTGCATTGCACACACTTTCCTTTCAGGCACCGGACCATGACACTTTCCCCTGCCTGAACTTAGCGAAAGAGGCGGCAAAAATTGGCGGTACCATGCCG
>CATIYX010000299.1 GCA_949739095.1 uncultured Clostridia bacterium
GCGGAGCAAGACCGAGTACAGGCGGCGGAAACAATCCTGTGATTACACCGCCTGTTAAGACAACCTTTAGCGATATTTCATCGGTAGAATGGGCGCGTGAAGGTATCCTTTATCTCAGTGAAAACAATATCATAAACGGATATGAAGACAATACGTTCCGACCGGATAATTCTATCACAAGAGAAGAATTTGTCGCAATCGTTGTGAGAGCTTTTGCAATAGAGGACGAAAATGCCGGCAGCAGTTTTTCAGATGTCGATTCATCAGCTTGGTACTATCAGTATGTTTCTTGTGCCGTAAATGCCGGAATCATCAAGGGTGTTGCAGATAATACCTTTGGCACGGGCGAAACGATATCCCGGCAGGATATGTGTACCATCATGAGCCGTATCATAGAAAGTCAAAATTTGTCCATTGATAAAAAATACAGTAAATTGGAATTTTCTGACGGAAGCGGAATTGCAGATTATGCGAAGGAAGCGGTTAGCGAACTCCAGCAGATGGGTATTGTGAACGGTATGGGCGATAATATGTTTGTTCCTGAAGGAGAAGTAACGCGTGCAATGGCTGCAAAGGTGGTATATCAGATGATGCAGGGAAGAAATAGTTAGGAGGAATCATTCATGAAATTATGTAACAAGCTTTTTGCAGTATTGGTTGTTTTCTCAATTTTTATATCAGGAATTCAGGTGAATGCTGTGTCAAGGGATATACCAAAAGAAGCGTATCGGCTGGAAGGTCTCGGTTTTTTGGATGCGGCGGATCTCAATGTAAATCAAGCGCAGATGAGCAGGGCATTGTTTGTGAAAACGGCGGTAAAAATGTACTTATCAGGCAATGCGGCGCCCCATTATGCGGAAGTGGATTTTAAGGATGTAAACCCCGGCGGGTTTGCATCCAATGAAATCCAGTTTGCGTTGAAAGCAGGATTGATTGAAAAAGCAGACTATTTTTATCCTGATAATGCGATATCGTATGATGAGGCAATCAAAATGATTGTAAAAGTTTTGGGATATGGACCTGCCGCGGAAGCAGAGGGATATGTCGGAGCGGCTTTAAAAGCAAATGTACTCAAAGGCGTGAATGCGAAATTTGAACTAAAAGATGCATTGAAGCTTTTGGATAACGCACTGGAAAGCCCTTTGATGAAACCGGTATCCTATGGTGATGTCATTATGAGTGCGGTTGACGAGGACAGCACTTTGCTGAGTGGGTTAGGGATTGACATCATAAAGGCTGACATCACGAATGTCGATGTATCGGACAGTAAAATAGAGGCAAACGGAAAAATTTATTTTACGGAAAACATAGATTTAGGTACCATTCCCGAAGGAAGAGCAGAGATATATGTGCGAAAAAACGATGATATTGTCATCTACATTGATGTTTTGGGCGACACAAAAATTGTTTATGATTTTATAGAATATGTAAACGATGAACAAAGTAAGAGCAGCATATATCCTTCCGCCATAAGGGAAATATCGCTGAGAAACAGCGGAGAAACCTTTGAGGTGGAAGATAATGCAAAGATTACATTGAATGAACAGGCAGCTGCCGGAAACTACATCAATACGTTTGCAAAAATCATCATAAAAAAGGACAAGATTGTCAAGGTTGAAGCGTATTCTTTGCGTGTTGGAGGATTAATCTATCGTGCAGACCCACAGGAAATTAAGTATATTACAGGTAAAATGCCTGAAAATACAATTTCCGGCTTTGACAAGGTGAAAGAACTGGAAATCTATGTAGACGGCGTAAGAAGCAGCAATATGCTTGACTTAAAAGCTGATATGGTGTTTGACTACTGGTGCAATAAAGACGAAACAAAATTTATCATTGTTGCATCCTCCAGAACAGCCGAAGGCAGATTTGAAAGCTATGGTCCGGATTCTATCTATATTGATGATGTTGAATATGAAATAAGTGAAACGCATAAACCCATAGCACAGTCAACCATTACCAAGAAATATTCCGACCGTGAGGATTACACAAAATCCCTTTCAAAGGCTGTAAAAATCTATATTGACGATAATAAATGCGTCCGTTTTATGGAAGTTGATGAATCTTTATCAGAAATGAATGAATTTTACGGCGTGGTAATGGGAGTGGGCTCCTCAAGCGCTTTGGGCGGAGAATATGAGGTTAAAGTCCATAAAATTACCGGCGGCACCGGCGAGGCAATCTATAAAGTTTCTTCCAAGCTGAGCGCCGACTCGCTTAGTATGGATTACGTAACTTCGGTTGCTAAAGATTATGATGGTCGTGGTTTTTTAAAATTCATCTTAAACAATCAGAATGAAATCAAAAAGATTGAGGTGCCGGAATACTGGGGTTCCTCAACAACTACGAACGATCTTGAGGATGTGGGGAACACACATCAAATTGGAGGGGTGCCGGTAAAAAGAGCGACAATGTTTGCGCTGCTTGAAATGGATGGAGAATTTACCGTGAAGCATATTACATGGGAATCTATTAGAGGATCACGAACTGTAAATGGGGTTGCGATGACGGTTGTTTCAGATTTTGATATCCGATATAATCCCCTGCCGCGATTTGTTGCATTGACCAGAAATTGTGATCAACTGTGCAGCTACTACACAACGCTTGATGTGCTTCAAAAAATAAGTCAGCTTCCTGATAATAAAGTGCGGATTGAGTTTGCAGGAGGGTCGAGTTATATAGCAACCAATGAATTTGTAGCTAATAATAATTTGAAAGATAGATGCTTTGTGCGCTATCGTAACAAAACACTCAGCGAAGAACCGATTGCGCTCAATCCCAAAAATGATGTATTTGACATGAGCGGTGAACCGGAAACATGGAAAACTACCGAATATTCACCGGATAGATCAAATGGATTTTTCAAAATGGATTCCATAAGATTCCGGGATGAAAATGTGATACAGTTTGAAACAGCGGGAGAACCGAGTGAAGTGTATTTTTGCGACTCACCGCGGGTCTATGAATATGACCGATATTCAAGAAAGTTTATAAAACGTTCTTATAAAAATGTTCCGAATCAATGCCCGCTTTGGTACTATGTTGCAGAATGGCCGTCGCCCAAGGGTGTGCAGGTAATCATTTATGAAACTACCACCATGGTTCCGGCAACTGATGAATGAAAGGGGGCGTAAGAGTGAGAAAGATAAGCCTAATACTTGTTTGCATCATGTTGCTTGGCATGTTTCATGTCCATGCAGCGGAAGAAATGGAATATGATGTCGGCACGCAGAACTTTACCCCTTTGGATATGACAGAGGCAGCAAATATGGGATTTGCTGACGACATAGCAGAAGACGGAAAAGGCGGCTGGTCAGACCAGGGAGCGGGAAATGACTTTCGTACTTTCACGTTCAAGGGCAGAACATTGTTTAACGGGATTCCCTTTGATATTATAGACCCTGAGAATAACGGCGGAAGTTCTTGTATTGTTCTCAGGGGAGAAAACAATCAGTATTTTCCAACATCCGCTGAGATAGAGGTTAATCAAAAAGCGGGAGGCGTGTATTTTCTTCATGCGGCGAGTCATTCGCAGGGGAATATTTCGGATATTGTCGGAAAATATATCTTTGTTTATGAGGATGGAACAAGTTCCGATGTAAATGTTCGGGGAAATAAGGACGTATTTAACTGGTGGGGAAAAAATTCATCCGAAACTTGTGTTTCGGTCTGGACTGGGGCGAATGGATCCACGAATCTAATATCCCTTGGTATGTATGCGTGTCCCAATCCGTATCCTAATAAAAAAATCAGTAAGATTGTGGCGAGTACACCGGGCAATGAGGCGGCTTTGATAGTTGTTGCCGCAACCCTGACCGATGAAAGACCATATCTACCGCTTCCGCCGGATATTGCAAATCCGCAGTCCACAAGTCATTGGTATCCGTATACGCTGCCGCACGTGGAGGATGTAAAAGGCACAATTATGGATATGTCGCATCTTTTGGACGCGCCTGCCGGAAAGCATGGCTTTGTCCGCGCGGAAAATGACAAGATGTTTTTTGAAGATGGAACGCCGTTTCAGTTTTGGGGAATCAATGTCATTGGTGAAATGTTATTTATGTCGCACGATGAAGCGGAATTGCTTGCCGACTGGATTGCAGTGCAAGGCTTTAATCTGGTCAGAATTCATCATATGGATGGTGTAAACGACAGAAGTAATTATATTTTCGGACGCTTCCCCAAGAAATCAACTCAGCTTGATGAAGAACAAATGGATAAACTGTGCTATTTGCTGAGCGAATTAAAGAAAAGAGGGATTTACTGGTTCATAGATAATGCAACAAACAGGACGACGTTTGAAGATGATAATATTCAGGACTATCAAACTGTGGGAGGTGCACAGAAGGGATTTGACTTTTACGATCCCATCATTCAAAAATTGCACAGGGATTTTTCGACGCAGTTATTTAATTGGTACAACCCTTATACCGGACTTAAAATAAAGGACGATCCTGCTTTTGTATGCACAGATTTGGTAAACGAAAACAGCTTTGTGGACTTATCGGCGCCTAAGTCGGAGTATTATTCAAAGCAGCTTGACGCGCTTTTGACAGCTTGGCTGAAGGAAAAGTATCAAACAGACGCGGCAATCGCACAGGCGTGGACGCAGACGGGTAAAAGAGGTGTGCAGGAGGGAGAAAGCCTTGCTGCCGGATATCACTATGCGGCAATTGCGGACATTCCCGCATACAGCGACCAGCGCAGAGAAGATATGCGGAATTTTGCGATGGACGTCCAAACCAAATATACAAACGAAACATACAAATATTTTAAAGATATGGGCGTGAAAGCGCTTGTAACCGGCTGTACTGTTTGGAATGGTTTGGAAAGCGGAATTGTAAATATAAATGCTTCAACAGATTTTATAGATTCGCACAAATATTGGAGCCATCCAATCAGCGGTTGGCGCGTTGAAACGGGCACGAAATTTGGTGAAACTGTGTCTATGTTGGCAGACGAAAATATGGGGCTTTTGGGCTATCTGATGAATAGCGGCGTCTATAATAAAGTTCACACCATTTCTGAATGGAACGCGTGCGAGCCGAACCCCACAAGTGCGGAAGGATCGTTACTGGTGGCGGCCTATAGCGGATTGCACAATTTTCAACCCATCGCGTTTACGTTTTGCGTATACAATGAGTGGTTAAGCATTCATCGATCACCCGAAACATACCCGTTAACTGAGACGTTGTCATTCTTTGGGAATCCTCTCAAAATGTCGGGTATGCCGGCGGCGTCGTTTATTGCACTCAGCGGTGCGGTTAAAGAAGCAGACCAAGGGTACTACACATTGTGCCGCAAAGAAGATGTTTCTGAAATGACAAAGCGATATTTGTCAACGGAACCGTCTCTTGGGCTGATTGGAAAAACCGGTCTGGTTTTTGAAGAACAATATGACCCTGACTATAACAGCGATGAGGTTTTGAAGTTAGCGGCTGAAGGGAAAGAAAGCGGCGTTTACACTTCCGTTACAGGGGAACTTACAACGGACAAAAATAAGGAAGTGTTTGTTTTAAATACGGAACTCGCCCAGGCAGCCTCTGGATATTTGAGCGGTGAGAAGCTTGAAACGGATGATGTAATATTTAACATTGATACAGAGTTTTCAGTAAATTCTCTTGTAGCTGTTGACAAACAGCCGATAGAAACAAGCGAAAGAATGCTGCTTACCACGCAGGCAAGAAACAGAAATTCAGATATGCAGATTGCAAGAGATTTTTCCTCAATAATAGACGGCGGTTCCGCACCGGTTCTGATTGAACCTGTTGAGGGAGAAATCGTTATCAAAAACAGAAATGAGTATGACGTGTGGGCGCTCACTTCGGCGGGGCAAAGAGCCAAAAAGCTAAAAACTCAAAAAACGCCGGAAGGTTACACGAAAATATTGTTGACTGCAAATAACCAAACCATGAACTATGAAATTGTGAAAAAGAAACAGGCAAGTCAAAAGATTTCCGATAAAAAGGCAACATATACGCTGAAAGAGAAAAGTGCGGATGTGTTCAATGATATCACGGATGCACAGACAAAGCAAGCGGCAGAACGGCTTTATACGCTTGGAATGATTCGTGCAACAGGTGAAAAAACATTTTCGCCCAATCAGAACATATCCCGCGGAGAATTTGCGCTATGGCTGATGCAGGCGCTGAATCCTGCGCCGACAGAAGATATTAAATTTAAAGATGTCCCGGAGGACAGCGCAGCCAATAAACTCCGTTCGCTTGGTGTGATAAATGATGAGTTTTTGAATGCGGAGGAGTATTTGCGCACAGAGGATATGTATTCCATGATAGAGGAAACATTAAAGGCGATTGGACGAGAGAATGCCACAGTACCAAGAGAGTATCAGGAAACATTAGTAACGAGAGGCGCGGCGGCAAGAGTGATTTTTGATATTCTTTGGAAATTATAATCCGTAATTTAAGGGTCGGAGTCTGTGTGGAGATTTCCGACCCTTAACTATATTATGTAGTGAGGTAAATGATGAAATCAAGTAAAATAATTGAAAAAATAAGGAGCATGTCCTTAGAGGAAAAAATTGGGCAGTTAAATCAAATACAGTTAGAGGATACGGAACAAATCCGGGAGGAAATCCGCAAAGGCAGAGTCGGTTCCATTATTCTTGCGGATACTGCAACGGCGGGAAATGACGAGCAGAAAAGAATAGACATGAACCTATTAAATGAATTGCAGCAGATTGCAGTAGAGGAGTCTACGGCAGGAATACCGCTCATTTTTGGTCGGGACGTCATTCACGGACATCATACGGTCTTGCCCATTCCGCTTGCAGAGGCGGCGAGTTTTCATACCGAACTAATTGAAAAAGCGTACCGTGCTGTTGCAAAGGAAGCTGCAAGCGATGGTGTGCACTGGACGTTTTCACCGATGATAGATATTTCGCGCGACCCGAGGTGGGGAAGGTGTATTGAGGGCTTCGGCGAAGACCCGTATCTTACTTCTGAAATGGGCAAGGCGGCGATACGAGGATTTCAGGGAGAGGATTATAAAAATACAGAGTCGATTGCGGCTTGTGCAAAGCACTATCTGGGGTATGGTGCGGTGGAAGGCGGCCGTGATTACGGCAAAACAGAAATCAGTGACTATACCTTGCGGAATTACTATTTAAGACCGTTTCAGGCTGCTGTGGAGGCAGATGTAGCGACTGTGATGAACTCGTTTAGTGAAATCAGCGGTCAGCCCGTAGCGTCAAGCAGGTATTTATTACATGATGTACTGAAAGAGGAACTGGGGTTTAACGGATTTATTATCAGCGACTGGGCTTCCATTGCAAAACTTGTCAGTCACAGAGTGGCGAAGGATGAGAAAGAAGCGGCAATGCTGGCTGCCGGCGCCGAACTTGACATGGATATGGTTGACAGATGCTATATAGAGCATTTGGGCGAACTTGCTGCGGAGGGAAAAGTATCAGAGGAAACCATTGACAAAATGGTGTATCGTGTGATATATATAAAAGAGAGATTCGGGTTATTTGAGCATCCCTATGCCGAGCGGAAACAAATCAATTACGAGGAACATCTCAGCTTTGCAAAGCAGTGCGCGGATGAAAGTATGGTTCTTTTGAAAAATAACGGCGTACTGCCGATTGGACAATCAGAAAAAATTGCTGTTGCAGGACCGTTTTTGTATGAAAAACGCTCTCATCTGGGAAGCTGGGCGCCCGATTATGATGCAGGTATGCTAAAAAGCATTCAGGAAGCTTTTTTAGATTGTGCGGATAAGGATAGGTTTATTTTTCCGCAGCTTCCGTATTTATGGGATGATATTCTTTTGACGCTTAGAGAGGTGAATACGGTTGTGCTTGCGCTTGGCGAAAGCGCAAGGGTAAGCGGGGAAAATAATTGCCTGACAAATATTGATTTTCCCGCCGAACAGCTTGCGTTGATAAAAAAGATAAAGGCAATGGGCAAAAAATTGGTTGGTGTGATGTGCTTTGGCCGTCCGATTGCACTGGGGGAAGCGGAACCGTATTTTGACGCAATTTTATATGCTTGGCAGTCGGGGAGCTGCGCGGCACAGAGTATAGCGGATATTGTTTGCGGAAATGTGAACCCGTCAGGGAAACTGCCAATGACCTTTCCGAGAACGACAGGACAAATCCCGCTGTATTATAACTATCCTTCATTTTTCGGAAATGGTATGGCATATTACGGCGAGGGGGACAATTATTGGGATTGCAAATCAACGCCAATGTATCCATTTGGATACGGATTGAGTTATACAAAATTTGAATATTCTGAAGTCGGGTGTGAAAATAATACTCTTACATTAGAGGAATTGCAAAATGGAGAAAAGTTCAGAGTAAGCGTTATAGTTACCAATACGGGAAAGTATACAGGGAAAGAAACGGCACAATGCTATATCAGCGATTTGGTTTCCTCTATGACAAGACCGGTAAAGGAATTGAAGGGTTTTTCTAAGATTTTCTTCAATCAAGGCGAGTGCAGGGAAATTACTTTTGAACTGGGTTTTGAGGAACTTGGTTTTTACAATGGCAGCGGTAAATTCTGTGTTGAACCGGGCGAATTTGACGTCTTTATCGGCGGGGATTGCACGACAGATAATAAAGTGAAAATAGCAGTTGTGGATGAAAAATGAGGAGAAGAAAATGTCAGAGAAAGTTAAAAAATTTATCAGCGAAAATTGGGACAGTTGTATCAAGCGGAACAGAAATGATGAAGATACGCTGATTGGGCTTCCGTATCCGTATACTGTTCCGGCAGTCGGTCATTTTGACGAGATGTACTATTGGGATACCTATTTCACCAATAAAGGATTGCTGCTTGACGGAAGAGCAGAACAGGCAAAATATAATGTTGACGATATGCTGTATTTGGTAAACCGATACGGTTTTATGCCAAACGGAAATCGGACTTATTATTTGACGCATTCGCAGCCGCCGTTTCTAAGCAGTATGGTGCGGGATATTTATGAATATTATAGCGATACGGTTTGGCTGTATGCGGCGTATCATATGTTGGAAAAGGAATATGACTTTTGGCAGACAAAACGGACTTCGGCTATCGGGCTGAACCACTATGATTCTGAGATGATAGACGAGGCAATGTATCAGGATATGGCGGAGGATTTTGAAAGACGAACAGGATTTATGCCGCATGTGGAGGTTCATACACTTGGAAGACATTACCGCACGACTGCCGAAAGCGGGTGGGATATTACACCGCGTTGGGATTACGAGGCTTTTCGATATGCGGCGGTTGACCTGAATTCTCTGCTGTTTATGATGGAGAAAAATATGAGTTTTTTTGCGGAAACACTAAACAATGGTGAAGAACGCATATGGCTTGACAGAGCGGAAAAACGCAAGCAACTTATGCTTGAAAAGATGGATAACGGAAGCGGTCTGCTGCTGGATTATAATTTTGCCACAGGCAAGCGGAGCGGTATTTTATCTGCCGCATCGTTTTATCCGCTTTTTGCAGGGCTTGCCGAGCAGAAACATGCGGAAGCGTTGGTAAATAACTTGGATAGGCTGGAGGCAGAGTATGGAATTCTGACCTGCGAGAAAAACGACGCAGAAGGAATCTATCAGTGGGATTATCCTAACGGCTGGGCGTGTTTGCAATATATTGCGATGGTCGGGCTTGATAAATACGGCTATAAAACGGAAGCAAAAAGGATAGCCGAAAAATATATGAAATTGGTGGACAAAACCTTTGAGGAAACGGGCAATTTGTGGGAGAAATATAACGTTGTCAGCGGTGGGCTTGATGTTACTAACGAATACAAAATGCCGGCTATGATGGGGTGGAGCGCGGGCGTGTATCTTGCCGCAACGGACTATTTAGAAAAGCAAATCATATGATTTTTGCAATAAAACATATGAACGGGAGGAAAATACCATGATAGACATAAAATCTCTGGAAGCAAAGCCGTATGCGCCGCTTGCCGCGCATGCGAGAAAGGTCGCGGCGGACGGCTGTGTACTGCTGAAAAACGAGA
>CATIYX010000300.1 GCA_949739095.1 uncultured Clostridia bacterium
AGGAGTTTTTACCATGGCGTCTCGCAGCATGACAGCAAAAGAATTTTTCTTTTACTTTCCAGGCTATTATTACTTTAGCACTGGCTATTTTTGCTGCAACAAAAGTGATACCATGCGTTTGAAGCGTCCGGCTCTGGGCTAATCTGCCTGGCAGCTCCGGTATAGTTGCAAATCAAGCGGTTCGTGGTATCACGGACCGCTTTTTTTGATATATAAAAATTTTGAAGGATATGAAGGAGAGAAGGAACATGATTATTGTAATCAATCAAGGTGCAACGGAGGAAGCGGTGCAAAAGCTCATCGCGGATGTGCAGGATTTAGGTTTGGATGTGCAGGGTATTTCCGGAGTAGGCGCCCGTATATTGGGCTTGGTCGGAGATACCTCCGCCATCGATATTGACGCATTAAACGCCAATGATGCAGTAGAAAAAGTGACGCGCGTACAGGAGCCATTCAAAAAAGCAAACCGGAAATTTCATCCTGAAAATTCCGTCTATGACGTGAAGGGCATCAAAATCGGCGACAAACAAAAATTAGTAGTGATGGCAGGCCCCTGTTCCGTGGAATCAGAGGAACAGATTGTAGGAATCGCACAGGATATCAAAAAAGCAGGCGCAACGTTTTTACGCGGTGGCGCATTCAAACCACGCACCTCCCCTTACTCTTTCCAGGGGCTGCACAATGATGGGCTGAAACTTTTGGACATTGCAAAGAAAGAAACAGGACTGCCCATTGTGACGGAACTGATGGATATTGCACATATTGAAGTTTTCGAAAAATTCGATGTTGATGTGATTCAAGTGGGCGCACGCAACATGCAAAACTTTGAATTGCTGAAAGAACTGGGAAAAATTAACCGTCCCATTCTGCTCAAACGCGGTTTGGCAAACACGCTTGAAGAATTGCTTATGAGCGCGGAATATATCATGGCAGGCGGCAACGAACAAGTTATCCTATGTGAACGCGGTATCCGTACGTTTGAACCTTACACACGTAATACGCTTGATATCAGCGCGGTTCCGGCGCTGAAAAAGCTGTCTCACCTTCCTATTATCATTGACCCCAGTCATGCGGCAGGTATTAACTGGATGGTGGAACCGCTGGCAAAATCGGCAATTGTGGCAGGCGCAGACGGTTTAATGATCGAAGTGCATAACAATCCGAAAAAAGCCTTGTCAGATGGCGCACAATCCATTACACCTGCTGAATTTACAGGTACGATGGCACGGCTACGTAAAGTCGCGGCAGTAGAAGACCGTACGATATAAGAAATAACACAGTGGGAGGCACAACATGAAAACATTAACAGTGGCATTTGAGTCCATTTCTTATCCTATTCATATTGAGGACGGCTGCTTAGCGCGGCTGGGCGAATTTGTCCGTGATATTTACCATGGCAAAGCTGCCGTTATCACTGACGACAATGTGGATGGATTTTATGGTGAAATAGTGATGCAGTCTTTGCAGCGCGCCGGTGTGGAAGCATGTAAATACGTATTCCCACATGGCGAACAGAGCAAATGCAATGATACACTGCAAAAAGTTTATGCATTTCTGGCGGAGCAGCACATCAACCGCGGCGATTATATTATCGCGCTTGGCGGCGGCGTTACCGGCGACCTTGCCGGCTTTGCCGCTGCCTCTTACATGCGTGGTATTGGTCTGATACAGGTGCCGACTTCCCTGTTGGCGCAGATTGACTCTTCCGTTGGCGGCAAAGTGGCAATTGATATGCCTTTCGGCAAAAACATGGTCGGCGCTTTCTATCATCCCAAGCTGGTTTTGATTGACCCCCGCTGCTTAGATACGCTACCACAGCGTTTCTATTATGACGGCATGGCTGAAGCTATCAAATACGGCTGTATCCGCAACAAAGCATTGTTTGATGCTATTTTAAATCAGTCTATCAGCCGTGAGGACTTGATTTACGAATGCGTTTCCATCAAACGCGATGTCGTAGCAGTGGATGCAAATGATACAGGACTCCGTATGCTGCTGAACTTTGGACACACCATTGGACATGCCATTGAAAAATATTATCAATTTACCAAATTCACACACGGTGAAGCAGTGGCGGCAGGCATGGTGCTCATGACACAGTTCAGTGAACAGACAGGGCAAACAAAAGCTGGGACGGCGCAAAAAGTGCTGGAAGCTGTGGAAACTTACCATCTCCCCCATAAAATCGCGCAAAAGGATTTGCTGGAATTGCTTCCGCTAATTCAAAATGACAAAAAGAACATCGGCAAAACGCTGCACGTCGTCATGCTAAACGAAATCGGCGATGGGGACATTGTCCCGACAACTGACTTTGTTTCCGACCTCTGTGCTTCGCTGGGAAAGGCGGGTATGTGATGGCAACTTCAATGACAGTCAGCGCCACGCCGCTGCGCGGAAAAGTTTCTATGTTGCCCTCCAAAAGCGTAATGCACCGCGCGCTGATTTGTGCGTCTTTGGCAGACGATATGACGGAGCTTTCTCCGCTGCTGCTTTCCGAGGACATTCAGGCAACGCTTGCTGCTTGTCAAACGTTGCTTTCCCATATTCATATTGGCGATTCTATTACAGTTGCAGGGCGGCACGCCTTACCGGAACAGGCGACAGTAAACTGCCGCGAATCTGGTTCTACTATTCGTTTTTTTCTGCCTGTTGCGGCAGCGCTTGGCGCTCATGTGACGTTCACAGGTGAAGGTCGATTGCCGCAACGCCCCCTTACGCCATTATTTGAATTGTTCAACCAAACCAATTTTTCTTATATAGCGCAGGGCAATCTTCCGGTTACGCTGCAAGATCAATTGACGCCTGGAACTCTCCGTATTCGCGGCGATGTCAGCTCCCAGTTTATTACCGGACTACTGCTCGCTTTGCCACTGCTCGGCGATTCCATTCTAGAGGTAACTACACCGCTGGAATCCCGACCTTACGTAGACATTACTCTAGATATTATGAAGCAGTTTGGAATTACTTGTTCCCACGACAACTACCACACCTTTTCCGTCAGTGGGACTTACCGTTCGCCCGGCAGATTTATTTGCGAAGGCGACTGGTCTAATGCCGCTTTTTGGCTGGTGGCAAATGCCTTAGGAGGCAAAATTACTGTCTCCAACCTCTCCTCCGCAACAGCGCAGGGCGACAGTCAAATTATCGCAATTTTAAAGCAATGCGGATTTTCCATATCAGAACAATATTTGGTGCGTCCCGCAGGGAATGTAGCCGACAGCAAGTTGACCATCGATGTATCTGATATTCCTGATTTGGTGCCCATTCTTGCTGTTTTTGGCAGTTTTTGCTGCTCAGAAATGCACCTCACAGGCGCGGCGCGTCTGCGACTGAAAGAAAGTGACCGGCTTTCTGCAACTGCTGGCGAGTTGAACTTGTTGGGTGCGGACATCACGGAACTGGAGGACGGTCTTATTATCCGTCATATAGATACACTTCACGGCGGGCAGGTATCCTCTCACAATGACCACCGCATTGCTATGGCGCTTGCTATAGCGGCACAAAAAAGCACTGCACCTATTGTCATAAACGGCGCGGATGCCGTACAAAAATCCTATCCAGCTTTTTGGCAGGAATTAGAAAGGTTGAAGAAACAATGAGTTCTACCTGGGGAAAAAATATTCAGTTATCTATATTCGGTGAATCTCATGGTCCTGAAATCGGCGTAGTACTTAGCGGACTTCCGGCAGGATTAAAACTTGACATGGAGGAAATCCGCCATCACCTATCTCGCCGTGCACCGGGGCAGTCTGCTCTGTCCACACCACGCAAAGAGGCGGACGAACCCATTTTCAAAAGCGGTATTTTAAACGACACCACCACCGGTGCGCCGCTTTGCATCTGTTTTAAAAACACCGATACAAAATCTCAGCACTATAATGAAATGGCATCGCTGATGCGTCCGGGACACAGTGATTATCCTGCACAAATAAAATATAAAGGACATAATGACATCCGCGGCGGCGGTCACTTTTCCGGTCGTCTTACCGCGCCTATGGTGGCAGCAGGA
>CATIYX010000301.1 GCA_949739095.1 uncultured Clostridia bacterium
TCTTTCCTCGAATTGCGTATTGGTGACAATTGCCAGAAACAGGCAGTCTCCGCCGCCGGTGGCAATCATACCATGACCGTGGGACGAGTCATAATAAATGGAGTCGCCGGCATGTAACGTTTCTATTTTTTCGCCGATTTGTACCATCAGGCTGCCGGACAGAATATAATCAAATTCCTGACCATCATGCCGGCTGAGTTCAATCGGTTTTTCTTCCAAAGTGGGGTCATATTTAGCGGTGACTAAAAACGGCTCCAAAATGCGGTCTTTAAACAAATATGCAAGGTTCTGATAATCAAAGCCGTCGCGGCGGCGGATGGGCAGTCCCTTACCTTTGCGCACTAAATCATAGGTGCTCAGTCGCGGCGATTCACCTGTAAGTAAATCGGTAATATCAACACCAAGCTTCTGTGCAGCTTTAAATAAAAAGGTGAAGGAAAAATCCGCCTGGCCGGTTTCATGCGCCAGATAATTTTCCAAATCCACACCAATATGAGACGCCATTTCTTCGGGAGTGATTTCCAGAATGTCCCGTAATTCCATCAGGCGCTTTCCAATCTCTTTGACTTCCTCCATCATAGGAATGCAACCTCCTTCTATCTTTCGTTGTTCTTAAAGACATTGTATCAAAAAATGGACAGATTGTAAACAGTTTTTGGAACTTTCTTTGTAGTAGATTCGTCAAAAGTTTTTGATATGTTTTATTGCAACGATTGGCAGAGAGACTTCCGGCAGATGACAGCGGAATAGGATTTGGCTTTTTGTCAACCTAAACTAAAGAAGCTGATGTTTTGCACATCATAAAGTACAAAAGGC
The DNA here is from genome assembly GCA_949739095.1 of uncultured Clostridia bacterium. Taxonomy (GTDB): domain Bacteria; phylum Bacillota; class Clostridia; order RUG12999; family RUG12999; genus JAAWTG01. Next base: position 817 of record CATIYX010000301.1, read on the forward strand.
ATCAGCTTCATCAAATTGTTTTGCTGCTATGTGAAAAGGAGGCAACCATATATCCAATTGATAGTAACATGGTTTAAACATATGTGCAGCAAGTTTCAATCTTTTTTGCTATCGTGGCGTTTCAGCAATAATTTTGAAATATCAATTTTGGTTTTGCCCACCAGATATAAATAGCCCAGAATGGAAAACACTGCCGCGCCAATAGCATCAACAATGATGTCCCACATGGTATCTTTCAGCCCAAAGGCGCAGATTTTTCGGAAAATTGGCGTCAAGAGCTGTAAATCTCCGTTTGCCTGAACGATGGTTTCGCTCATTGCTTTGATCGTCTGTTCATCCAGCATATATTTTTGCATATTAGTACCCACAATGCGGTCAGCTGCGAATTCAAAGATTTCCCAAAGTCCGCCGATACCAAGGGCAAAGGTAAACGTAAAAATGGCGACAAACAGTGGACTTAAACTGATTTTCACTTTTTCATTTTCATTCAACAGACGGATGAGGGAAAAACCTATCACACCAATAATAAATCCTGAAATGGTGTGTAGCATAATATCCCACCATGGGAATTTATAATAAAATTCACCGATTTCGCCTAAAAACAGTGCGGCAAACACAAAGCAAACCAGTGTCACTTCTGTGATAGTGGGAAACTCGATATGCATATGCCGTTCAATCAAAATTGGCAGTAAAAACAGCAATAGAATCCAAACTGCCTGCATTGCAACGATATAATTTTTCAGGAAAATAGCGGAAATAAGCTCGGCAATCACAATCAGCCGCATAATCCAAAATACAATTGTCATTTTTTTGCTTTTCGTAGCTGGCACGTGCTTCACTCCATTTCCGTATTTTTGTTACCGTACATGATGCTGTGACTTTGAAAACGCCAAGCAACCTGCTTTTTTTCGGGTCAATGGTATTGTATCAAAAAAGATACATAGCGTCAATGCAGACAGAGAAAATGAAATAGGAATGTAACAAAATTTTAAAAGTATCCTGCCAATCTTGCCGGAATATGGGTGGCACGTAATATTCTTGTAATCTTTTCTGGTATTTCTGGTTGAAAAAAAAGTAGAAAGATGGTACAATATACGTAGATATTGCTTAACGTATATGAGTTTGTAAACTCGTGTTTTGTTATTCTGATAGAAAGTGAGGTGATTGGAAATGGGGGAAGCAGAATTGGTTCGGCGCGCAAAAGATGGAGACATGGCAGCATTTGAGCAACTGATTTCCAATTACCAGATAAAAATTTACCATATCGCATACCATATGCTTTCCAATGAGCAAGATGCAGAGGATGCAGCGCAGGAAGCGATGATTAAAGCCTATCGGTATCTGGGCAGTTTCAAAGAGGAAAGCGGTTTTTATACATGGATATATCGTATCACGCACAATATTTGTCTGGACATGCTCCGCAGACGCAAGCGCAGTTTGACACATGAGACGGATTTGGTGAAAAAAGACCAGGATGGTCAAGAAGCGGAGCTGCAAATTGTGGATGCGAAACCGCAGCCGGAGGAACAGCTCCTGCGGCTGCAGGTGCAAAACGAGATGCAAAACGCCATTGCGGAACTGAAGGAAAACTATCGTGTAGTGCTTGTCATGCGCGATATTGAAGGCATGAGCTATGATGATATTGCAACGGTACTGGAAATATCAGCAGGTACGGTCAAATCAAGACTGAACCGTGCGCGGGAAAATTTGCGCAAAATTGTTGTAAAAAAATATCCGCATTTGTTGGAATAATTGTGCGTATGACGGGAACTTTTTCGTGTATCGTACGTCTAATATATTGTAACAGCGGAACCGTATGTCCGCTGGGATAATCTGAGTTTTACAAAGAAGCGGGGTGAGTAACATTGAAATGTGAAGAATTCAAAAGCTTAATCTCGTCTTATATAGAAGGTGACTGTTTACAAAAACAGGAATTCGAGCGACATATGGCGCAGTGCGCGACATGTCGGCAGGAATTCGAGGAAACAAAGAAAATCGTAGAGTTATGCAGACAAATGCCGGAGATATCGTTGCCGGAAGGTTTCACACAGCGACTGCATGAGCGGCTGGTGTTAGAATCAAAACCGAAAAAATCGATGATGATTCAGTGGAAACGGTATAAACGCAGCTTTGCAGTCGGAGCGGCTGCAATTGCGGCATCGCTGGTATTTGTGGCAACACCGTTCTTCCATTTGTACAATGATAGCGGAAACGTTTCAATTCCTAATATACAAGACACTCCGGGCGTGGGAATAGCACAAGGCGGCGGACAAACGCCGGAGAGTGCGACCATACCGGATACGGCGGCAAATATGGTGCTGCCGCAGCAGAGCGTGACACAACAGGAACAGGGACAGCAGCCGGAATCATCACAAGTAGATGATTTGCCGGAGAACATAGCAGGGCAGGAAACTACCTTGCCGGAGAATCATCAGATATCAGAGCAGAGAACTGTAGTCCAGCCACCTGTGCAAACACCGGCGGAGATACAGCAAATACCACAGCCGACACCACAAAATTCACCGACGACAGCCGGCGGAGTGATGGCTTCACAACCGGAAACCATACCGGAACCGCATAGCAATGCAGCGACACCTGCACCGGCGAATAGTCTTGAATCTGTAGACGCACATAGCGGTGGTGGCGGGAGCATGGTGATGGCAGCAAGAGGCACTTTGGAGCCTATTGTACAACAGATTTCAGACAGTGCAGAAAACCGCGCATGGCTGCAGAAAAATGCAGCAGGTTACAGCAATCGGCAGACTGTTGAGAGTTTGGAAATCGTGACATTGACCGTGGAGGAATATCGGTCGCTGCTGGACAGCAATGTGCAGCATGAAACGCCACGGGATGTACCACAGGCGGCAATGGATTTGATGAACGCGGACGGATATTATGTGATTTTGAAATAAAAAGAATTATGGACAGGAACAGGTTTGAAAGAGACCCGTTCCTGTTTTTTTATACATGTAGTGGGAGAATTTGTAAAGAAACGAAGATACACAGCTATCAAAAAGATAGGAAATTTTTATAAAATAATGAAAAAACGAAACTTTTTACGGCGTCCTAGGAAATATAGAAGTGTATAGGTTAAAAGCTTTTGATTTATATTGGTAAAGGTTGGAGACAAATGATAAATGAAATCAGTTTGTTAAACAAGTTGAAACAA
>CATIYX010000302.1 GCA_949739095.1 uncultured Clostridia bacterium
AGGAACACTCGGCACGGTACAGTTCCCTTATCCTGACTGGGAAATTGTGGACATACCTTGCCGATCTGAATGAGCAGGCAGAGGAACGGCTTGACCTTATCATAGCGCAGATGAAAACTGCTGAAGGAGTAACCGAGGAACTGAAAGCCCGGAACCAACTTGAATGGGTAGGACGGATGAATAATATCCGTAACCGGGCAGAGGAAATCATAAAAAACGAATTGATTTATATTTGATTGGATATGCAAAGCCAGCCGATTACCCGGCTGGTCTTTCTTATGGCCTAATACCATCTGAAATACAAGAAAACACTGTCACCAATGCTTTTTATTTTTGTTCGTCTGGAATGAATTTCAAAATATCGTTAGGCGTACATTGCAAAATTGTGCATAGCCTTTCAAGGGTATATACCGTAATGCCCCGATTATGTTTCAGATTGTTGATAGTCCGAGGATTGATGTTATGCTTCACCATCAGGGTATATGAAGTTATACCTTGTTTTTCCATTGTCTGCCAAAGTGGCTCATAACTCACCATTTGTTTTTCCTTCCTCTCTGCTTTTCATTATGCTTTGAAAAGTTTTGCTTGAATATTCTTACATATGTATCTATACTTACATATGTATCTATACAAAAATCATAGGAGGGGACAAAGGAATGGAACTGAACTACTTCAAAGACAAACTTTTCGATTTGTTGAATGAAAGCGACGAGCTGGGGATTGCTGAGCTGAACGTAGAGGACAGAAAGAATCTGCTCACGGTCGGGACAAAGGACGGAAACGTATTTGAACTTGTGTGCCGGGAAGTCACAGAGAAGGAGGGTGGATGGAAGAACGCAAACTAACGGTTTATAACAGGCGGGGCGTTTTTAAAGAATCGCCGCCACAGATTCTTTTGCAGGGCAAATGGCTGGAGCAGGCAGGATTTAACGCTGGGGATAAAATCACAGTGGACTGCCAGAAGGGGCGACTTGTCATCACAAAAGACGAGCTGGAAGAAGATACCGGGACTAGATAATCGGCAGATATGAGGATCTTGTGGTGAATTTTCGTGAAAACCTATTCCATATGAAACGCTATTGTAATATAAGAGAGCCAGCGAAAAATCGGGATTTACAGTGAAAAGTAAATTTTTGTGAGGGGTTAGAAAATGGGAGTAAAACATATGCAAGGAGTATCTGCTCATATTGAATTTCTACATGATACTAAACGTGAAAGGCGAAACATGCTGTGGTGTAAAAATATCATTAAACCAGAGAAAATATGTGATTTACCTAATAGCCCATATTTTGGGATAAGATGTGGAGGTGCGCCACATTGTGATTTTTATGAAAAAAAGGAGAAAAGATAATTATGAAAAAATGTGTGCTAATGGCTATGTTTATGGCCTGTGCAATAGGGTTGACAGCTTGTGGAAGCATTAGTGACAAAGTCACGCAAAAGTCAGATACTATTGAGGTAGGAGAATCTTTTGACTTGAATTCTTTTTTTGAAGTTGATGAAGGTATTTTTATATCACTAAAAGATACCAGTATAGATATGTCTGCAATAGGTTCTCATTCTATTGACTTAATTATTTCTGATGGGAAGAAAGAAGAAGAAAAGACATTCACAATAAATGTTGTAGATACGCAAGCTCCAGTCATCAATACGAGAGATATAGCAATATACATTGGCTCAGAGTTCAATACAGAAGAATTTGCTACCGCTTCTGATAATTCTGGTGAGAATATTTCCGTTACGGTAAGAAGCAACGATGTTGATATATCAACTTCTGGAAGATATTCTATCACATATGCAGCGACAGACAGTAGCGGGAATTCATCTGAAAAGGTTGCCATTGTAGAAGTTATGTCCCTTGATTCGCCAGAAGATGTGATGGATATAGTGGATCAGTATTTAACGGAAGAAGGACTAAGCGATTTCAAATATAATAAGAACCAATTTGATGCTGTATTTGTTACGAGTCCAAGAATGTCAAAAGTAGTAATTGACGAAGGCAGAAATGTGACAATGTATCCGGAAATATATATAAACAATGATATTTTCGCTATGTCTTCTGATTATCCAATTGGTAAATTTGGTGTTGTTGGAGTCTGCCTAAGATTTGAATTTTCGGACAGAACCGACCCACAGTCAGATCGTCATGGTTTGGGTGCAGATAAAATCACCATCAGCTCAGACAGCAATTCTTTTACCAATATTTTTTCAGGAATACCAGAAATAGGCGAATTTGAAAAGGCTGAATACCTTTCAAGATTTACTTATACATTAAAATATGATGAATTAAAGCAACTGGAAGCAATGCTTAATGAAGGTTCCGTCGTCCTTACGGTTGACGCATGTGATACGGAATATGATATAAAAACACTTGATTATATAAAACATCCATACTCTTTTGTATACGAACTTAATGAAAGTGATATAGAACTATTTAAGAAAACAATGGCTACATATAATTATTTGGTTGATTTTCTGGGACGATATAATTAAGAAGGGAAATAGATATGAAAAGAAGATTGATTGGCATTACTTTGATATTGTGCATTGCACTGTCTGCATGTGGAGAAAGTGAACCTGTTACCACAGATACAGATGATGAAAAGTATGAACTGACAGAGCCAAGGGCATATAATGAAAATATGACATGGGACGAATATGTACAGATAACAAATGATTTAGTTGGTTATTCTAATGATATAGCGGATTGCTTTGCGCAGATGATATCTTTATGCGATAAGTATGCTGATGATATAAATTCAGCGGAAACTTTTGACTGGTCGCAATATTGGGATTTTAGGGAGTTGAAATCAAATATTTCATCAGAATTAGAAGAAATATTGCAGTATGATGATTCAAAATGTTCTGCCGAATATCAATTGTGTGTAGATGAATTTAAGAATATGGCATTTGAAATGCTACACTATTTCGCCATGATATCAGAAGAAAGAGATATAGCAGAATTAAACACCTTAACTAACAATATAAACAATATGGTGACGCAGGGAATGAATCAAGCTTTAATTTATCAGACAGAAGCCACGATTGCTTATATGGAGGCAAATGACGGCGATTCTGATACGATTCAAAATTTAAAAGCCAGTATCGCCAATAATTCTACTAATAATATTGCGCATTCATCAAATTCTGGAATTTTTACAAATTCATATGGCACAGCAACAACCAAATGTGCACATAATGGTTGCAATAATACAATAGCATCATCTGGCGATACTAATTGTTGCATAGTTCATTCAAATAAATGTTTAAATTGTGGAAAGTATATAGATGAAGATGCGCTCTTCTGTATGGACTGCTTGAGCGGAAAGAATTCAACAAATAGTTCTGGAAATTATTCAAGTAGCAATGCGCCATCAGATGGTTGTCAATACATATATCTTGATGGAACAGTCTGTGGAAATAAAACAAATAATTGGTCTACTTTGTGTGATACACATTTTAAAGAATTGAATGATACATATAATAGCCTTGTTGGAAAGTAAATTATAAAATTCAAGTTTATCGAAATACACCCTCTAACTGAATCCCGCCAGCACAAAACCGCTGCTGTATGGGAACCAACACAACCATACAACAGCGGTTTTCTTATTTCCGTTTCTTCCTCTGGCCAACATAGCTTTTAAAGAATTTAGATTTTTCAAGGATATGTACAAGCTGCCGGAACTCCGTTTCAGATAACTTGTTGTAATTGATACCCAGCCGCTTGCAGTAAAGCGCCGCCTGTTTTTCAAGGGAGCTTCCCTTGAAATTTGCCACATCCTCTAAGTCCTGCTTCAATTCTTCGGCAATGGTAGTCGGCGGCGCACTCTCGCTGTCAGACTTGTGTGCGGCACGAATATCACGGACGATTCCGCTTATATCATCCTGTATCATGTGACTGAAATATTCGTCATCCTCAATGTGTGCAGCCTGTAAAATCCGGAGGCGCGTGTCATCTTCCCCGGGGCGGTAGCGTTC
>CATIYX010000303.1 GCA_949739095.1 uncultured Clostridia bacterium
GGCGTTTTCTGCATCTTTCCCCAGTATGGTCAACCATTCTCCGCTGTGCTTTTCATACCAGTTTTTCATCGTCATATGGCTCATCTTATGCGCCAATCGCTGTCGAAGCGCCTTGTCGCCGCAAGCTGCTGCACAGGTAAAAATCCAAAAACCAACGCCAACTACTGCAACAATCATAAGTAATAATCCAAACACTTGCAGCAGCTGCCGGAAAAACACGCTGCCATCTTGTCCTATCATGGTAACAACGCGATATAATTGACCTGTAAATATATTCTGCAAAAATGCAAAACTCGCCGTCATCAGTGTGCCTATCCAAAATACCAGTCGGCGACCTTTTAAAAACTGCATCATGAACGTGATACTCTCAAACCCAAAATGCCCTTGCTTTCTTTTTTCCATATCACCGCACCTCGCTTTCTTCCAGCTGAGACTGGTACAATCGGCGGTATACTCCCGGCTGTGCAATCAAGGACGCGTGCGTCCCCTCCTGCACAACCGTTCCATGGTCAAACACATAAATGCGGTCCGCACTGCGGATGGTTTGCAGACGATGCGCTACCACTACGGTTGTTTTTCCCTGTTTTAGCTGTTCAAACGCTTGCTGAAATTCATTTTCTGTCACCGTGTCCAATGCACTGGTCGGTTCATCCAGCAAAATCACCGGTGCCTCTTTTATCAGTGCCCTTGCAATCGTCAACCGCTGCTGCTGCCCGCCTGACAGCGTTACGCCGCGTTCTCCTACCGGCGTATCCAATCCTTCCGGCAATGATGCGACAAATTCTTTCAAGTCCGCATGTTGCAACGCCGCCCAAATCTGCTCATCAGCTGCCGCTACCCCCGCAATATTGTCACGAATTGACGCTGGAAACAGTGCTGCATCCTGAAACACCGGCGCCATCAATCCCCGCAACGTCTCTAGGTCCCATTTTTTTATATCGCGTCCCAGCACGTTCACGCTCCCCTGCTGCGCTTCATATAGCCCCATAAACAGTTTTATCACTGTTGACTTTCCGCTGCCGCTGCTGCCGACCAATGCGACCGTTTCCCCTTGCTCTACCTTCAAATTCACATGGCACAGCGTCGGAAATTTTTCTTCTTGATAGCAAAATGTGACATTCTCCAGTGCCAAAACGACATTCGCTGATGGTATACTTTTTTCTCCATCTTTTCGTTCCTGCGGCAAGTTCAGCAATTCCATGACCCGTTTTGCACTGGCACCCGCTTTGTTGTTCGCAGTCGCAAATTCGCCAACCTGCGGCAAGGTTTGTCCAAACCGCTGCACCACCATCTGAACAAATCCAACCAGAAATCCTGCTGTAATCATACCCTTCCGGAGAAAAAGTACGCCAACCGCCGCGGCTACAAATCCGGGCAGATAACTTCCTAAAATTCCCAATGCCTGTACCATACCGAAATATAAGCCGCCTTTTTGTTCCGCACGCTTTTTAGTCTCCAGTGCTGTTTCTATCCGTTGTTCCATTGCATTTTCCAGACAATATGCTTTCAAATATGCTGGATCCGCTAGCACCTCCTGCATGTCCGCAATAGAATCTGCCGCTGCTGTCCGCTGCACATCAGACGTCTTTTGAAGCGGTTTCGCCAATTTTGTCAAAAACGGTACAATTAAAATAATCACCGGAAACACTGCTATGGTCAGCAAAACACTTTGTGACAAAGAATATGCCAGCGCACCAATAATGTAAGTAATAAAATGCACCTCTGCCGGAAATGTGCCACTCATCCAGCTGCATATCAATTCCATATCCGTTGTATAGGTACTCAAAATCTCTCCCGATTTATGTGATTCCACCCACCCCAACGAAAGTCCCGCTATACGCTGCGCCATACCGCGCTGCAACTTTTTCTGGCTTTTCAAATGATATGTTGTTCCAAAATACTTTCTCAATGCACAAGTAGGCGCGCCGCAAAACATGGTAATCAACATCAGCAGCACCGCCAGACCAATATTCCCGCCCAGCAACACTTGGTCTGTTGCATAGGCTAAAGCGACGATACATGCCAAGTCGCGCACATTTTGCAGCACCGAACTCACCATCATTGCTGCAATTAATTTCCCATTCCCCACATAACGCAACATTGTCCAAAGCGCCCTATGCGTTTCCCGTTTTTGTCTCATATGGCTCCCCCTCCCCTCATAAACTTGATATCTCTTTATTATAGCAGAATTCTCCCTCCATTACAAGAAATTTCCTATGAAAAAGGCGACAGTTCATAAAGTGAACTGCCGCCTTTGTTGTCATGCATTATTTATATTTGTTATAAACCGGACCAAAGTTCATGCAGGCACGGTAATCAGCGCCTTCCAAATCTTTGGTACCAAATGCGCTCCATGCACTCGGACGGAAAATGTCTTTTTCTTCCACGTTGTGCATACTAACAGGAATCCGCAGCATGGACGCCATGGTAATGAGGTCTGCACCAATGTGTCCATAGGACAGTGCACAGTGGTTCGCACCCCAGTTTGCCATCACATGGTAGGTATCAGTGAAGGCATTTTTTCCGTTTAGACGCGGCACAAACCAAGTGGTCGGCCAAGTTGGGTCTGTTCTCTTATCCAGCACCTCACAAACATCTTGCGGCAAATCCACACTGTATCCTTCTGCAATCTGCAGCACCGGTCCCAATCCTTTGACAAGATTCAAACGAATCATGGTCATCGGCATACCGCCACGTGTAAAGAAATGAGAGGAAAATCCACCGCCGCGGAAATAACAAAGGTCAGCCGGACACCAATCCGTTGCTTTGAGACATTTGTCCACTTCTTTGTCATCTAATTCCCAGAATGGCTTGATTGCCGGTTTTCCATCAATTTCCGCTTGTCCTGAACCGTCCAGAGCCGCTGCACCGGAGTTAATCAAATGAATCACGCCGTTTTTTGCGGATTCTGGCAATTTCCCGGAAACGCGTTCAATCGCGTCAGGACTCCAATATGTACGCACGTCACAGAACACCTGCGCCGTGTTGGTCAGCAGTTTCCCAAACAGCATTGCTACGCCGTTAAGGCTGTCGTTTTCCGTTGCAACCGTCATCGGTTCACGTTTTCCTGTCCAGTCAAATGAAGAGTTCAAGATTGCTTCCGAGAAATCGCCGTTCGGCATATAGTCCGTCCATTGACGTTGTCCCTGAAAACCCGCAGCAATCGCATTTCTGCCATTGCTCTCTTCCACATATCCCATTTCTGCCAGTTTGGGATTGCCAATCATCATGTCGCGCATAATCATTGTCATTTTTACAACAGTTTCCCATTCCTGGTCTTTCTGCTCGCGGCTGTGCGGCTGCGGATTTTTGTCAAAGCCTTCTTTACAGTTTTCTTTCGCCCACGCAAGCGCTTTTTCAAATTCTTCCTTATCATAGATACCCAAATCCATGCGGCGCATGAATTCTACCATATCTACATATTCATTACGGATACCCAGATAATCATAGAAGAAATTGTTATCTACAACA
>CATIYX010000304.1 GCA_949739095.1 uncultured Clostridia bacterium
AGCATTTAACAATAAACTTGCTGTAACAATTCCTGCTAGTCCTTTTCTCATTGTTTGTCCCCCATTCTGCACAGCTTTTTGCGGATATATTTCTATTTCCACATTTTTCTTTTTGATACGCAAACAACAACTAAAAAGAAATATTTTATCTTCTTTTAGTATATTGTAGCACATTTTTCCAGCAACTACAATCATTTTATATAATTTGTTACCAATTTGTTTCTATCATGTAATTAGCTCCCCGACAAAAACTCCCTCCTGCATATCGGTAATGTGGACCTGTACAATTTCCCCCTGCAAATTCCTGTCGCTTTTTATCATAACCATCATATCATTTTCTGCATGTCCTTCAAAAATACCCTCTTTCCCTCGTTCCGCCAACACGGATACCGTCTGCCCAATATATTGCCGGCAAAATTGTCGGTGCAGCGTTTCTGCCCCCTGCTGCATTTGCGCCGCACGCTGTTTTTTCACTGCCTCCGGCACTTGGCCCGGCATGTCTGCCGCACGTGTTCCTTGACGTCTGGAATAGGGAAACACATGCATTCTTGCAAACCCAATCTCCTTTGCAAACTGCATACTCTGCTGAAATTCTTCTTCCGTTTCCCCTGGAAATCCCACCATTAAATCCGTTGTGACCGCCGCCCCCGGAAAGGCTTCTCGTAGTGCCTGTACCGCACTGCGGTATTCCTGCGCCGTATATCGCCGGTTCATCCTGCGTAGCGTTGCATCACATCCGCTTTGCAGAGAAATATGAAACTGCGGACAAAGTTTCGGCAAATTGGATGCACCCTGCGCAATTTTCAGCATCATATGATTCAATTCCAATGACCCGAGCCGTATTCGTTTTATTCCTGTTACATGGTGCAGCGCTTCCAAAACGTCAAACAAGTCATGTGGTTTACCATCCAATCCATAGCTGGTCAGATGGATTCCTGTCAGCACAATTTCCTGATAGCCATGCGCCGCCAACACTTCTGCTTCCTTGCAAATTTCCGCTAAATCACGGCTGCGGACAGGACCGCGCGCATACGGAATGATACAATAGCTGCAAAAATTGTTGCATCCTTCTTCAATTTTCATAAACGCCCGCGTTTTACCTGTCATTTGCGTGATTTGCATTTCATCATAGATTTTGTGCTGCAAAATTTCTTCCACAAAATGCACGCCGCCTTCTTCCACCAACCGCACAATATCCGCTTTTCCCGTGTTGCCAATCACCTGGTCCACGCCCTCCAGTGCCGCTGCTTGCTCCGGACTGACCTGTGCAAAACAACCTGTTACAACAATGTGAGAAGCCGGCGATGTACGGCGCGCTTTGCTGATTGCTTGTTTGGATTTGCGGTCCGCTACTGCCGTTACAGTGCAGGTGTTGACAACATAGACATCCGCCGAAGCAGAAAATGGTACAATGTCATATCCTGCAGCACGGAACTGCTCCTCCATTGCCTCTGTTTCATATTGGTTTACTTTACATCCGAGTGTATAAAAAGCAACTGTTCTCATTTTTTCTCCAATCTCCTTATCTTTTTGCCGTGATACAGAAATGGCATTCACCACTTTCTATCAAGATACTGCACTGTTGTAAAACATATCATTTTCTGTAA
>CATIYX010000305.1 GCA_949739095.1 uncultured Clostridia bacterium
CGCCTGTAGGCCCAGTTGGTCCCGTCGGACCAGTTACGCCGTCAGCACCTGCTGCACCAGTGGGACCCGTAGGACCTGTCGCGCCAGTACCAGTTGCGCCTGTAGGCCCAGTTGGTCCCGTCGGACCAGTTACGCCGTCAGCGCCTGCTGCACCGGTGGGACCCGTCGGCCCGGTCGCGCCAGTTCCAGTCGCACCCGTCGGCCCAGTTGGCCCCGTCGGACCAGTTACGCCGTCAGCACCTGCTGCACCGGTGGGACCCGTAGGACCTGTCACGCCAGTACCAGTTGCGCCTGTAGGCCCAGTTGGACCAGTTGGTCCCGTCGGACCAGTCACGCCGTCAGCACCTGCTGCACCCGTAGGCCCCGTCGGTCCGGTCGCGCCAGTTCCAGTCGCGCCCGTAGGCCCCGTCGGCCCGGTTACGCCGGTACCAGTCGCGCCCGTGGGACCTGTAGGACCCGTAGGACCAGTCGGCCCTGTCGGTCCTACTGTACCGCGTGGACCATAATATTGAATGAACGGCTGGCAACAGGGCTGGCAGGAGGGAGGCTGGTTATTTCCAGAAGAGCAATTTATATTTGGATATTGCTCATATCTCATGTGTCATACCTCCTTATTAGAGTTTGCTTGAATGATTTTCTACTAATTACTATATGAGAAAACAAAAAAAAGGTGAAGAATTTAAAAATAGCAGAAAGCTTTATATTAAAAGTGTTTTATTGTTTTCCCTTATTTATTATATGGCAGACAAGTATAATTGTGACAAGCATGAGGGCAGACGAAAAATTCCCTGTTTTACCAATAGTAAAACAGGGAACAGTTACTGCAGTTCTGTTAAATATTTATGATAACGGCGTGGCATGGAACTAAGCTGAAGTTTGCGATTTTCCCGTCCCGGAACGGCAATTTCTTTGAAATATAGTTTCCAAAGGCGAGCAAATTCATCCTGCTGTGAATCGGCTGGAATGATGTCGCTGCCAAGCGATGTTAAATACCACTCCTTTTTGTCATATACAACAGCGATGGAACGCCGCAGATCGCGGATGATAAAAAATTCATTTTTTAAGCGGGCGGCGAAATGTGGCGCAAGGAGCGTAATCACATTGTGGTCTGGTTCTAAATCTGCAACAAAAACATTCCCATGCATTTGATGGAACCGAACCAAACCTTTTAAACGGTGCGCTTCCCCAAAAACCTTGCGTCGCAGATCACGGACGCTATGAGCTACCGGATTTTGTAGTGCACCACGTATTTTGATGCCTTCTTTAAGACCCAAACGAATATAGTTTAATGCAATATCTGCACTGCCGGGAAGATCAGACAGATAAACATAATAAACGTCCTGTAAAAATGCGTAGGACAATTTTTCGCGCAGAGTACGAAAAACCCGCTGAAATTTTTCTTCGTCTGTCTGAACAACCACTGTTTCAAGGAGAGAATAGTTTTCCAAATGAGTTTCGCTTTCCAAAACGGCGTCCCGAGCTTTTTGTTCGTAAATCAGGAAAACACCGGATAGCATTCCTTCAAAGGTACCGTCAAATAGAAATTGTTTCATAATTCAAAATCCTTTTTATCATAGGTTTTCGTGTTTCGTTTTTTTGGAGGCGGCGGCAGAAAAATGTTGTATTTGTATTTTTTGCATAGTCCCTGCGGTGACACAATGCCTTGATGCGGGCACAAAATATCCCCGCTGATGGGTAAAATTTTTCCAAACATGCATGTATCACAACGACGAACAACATCATCACGCATGAATGTCCCCTCCTTTATAGCCAGGAAAGAGACGGCAAAATGAAACGGAAGAAACTGAAAATACATGTTCGCTTAGGTAGTGGAAAAAGTGTTCTTCCGGAAGGCTAGGAAATACAAGACGATATGCATACAGCGCCTGCATATGCATATCATAGCGGCGATTGAGTAGCCGGTCACCATATTTGTCATCGCCCAAAAGTGGAGTGCCTGCATGTGCAAATTGTGCGCGGATTTGATGGGAACGTCCTGTCAACAAAGTGACGTCCAGTAGGGACAACCCATTTTCATAAAACAGAGTACGGTAGGTAGTTTGCGCTTTTTTTGCACCGGAAACAGGCTCACTCAGCACTGTAACACGGTTTTTGTCGCCATCTTTGCGCAAATAATTGCATAATGTACCTTGTGCCGGCGTAGGTTTGCCGGAAACGGCACAAAGATATTGTTTGCCGATATTACGCTGTCGGATGAGTTCGTTCATTTCGCGCAGCGCTACGGCATTTTTGGCAGCTATCACAATGCCGCCGGTACCGCGGTCCAAACGGTTGCATAAAGCAGGAGAAAAAGATAATTCCTGTTCAGGATGGTAGCTACCATTCTCATAAAGATAACACTGGATTTGTTCAACAAGTGTGTTGCTTTTTGTGTGGATATCTGTATGCACTGCTATGCCGGGCGGTTTGTCTGCCAGCAAAAGATTTTCGTCTTCATATACAATCGAAAACGATGGGACAGCATCCAGAAAGGCAGGGCGCTTTTGTGCAAAAGTGAAAAATTCATCACTGATATAGAGATCAATGATATCACCCTCTGCAAGGCGATAAGATATTTCCGGCTTGCGGCGGTTAACTTTGATGCGTTTTTTTCGAATATATTTATAAAGCAGCGATGTGGGCAGCGAGGGACATAGTTTGTTCAAAAACTTGTCCAGCCTTTGACCGCTGTCATTTTTTTGTATACAAAATGATTGCAAGCCCATCTTCTCCTTTCGGTAATTTTTTCTTTAAACATGAGTCAATTTTCCTATGTTTAAAGAGTAACGCAAAGAGAAAGATTTGTCAATATCCGCCCGCTGGAGAATTTTTGTCAAATATTACTGCACCTATTGACAAACCCGAAAATTTGAGGTATACTAAACCCAAGTGTAATGAATAATTACTTGTACAAAGGAGGCGCTGATTTGTCCGAATTGAGTTATGCCGAGAAGAAACAAGATAATCTGGATGATGAACAATTGGTTCGGCTGGCAAAGGAAGGGGACGAAAGCGCATTTGAAGGCTTGATTATACGTTATAAAGGTAATGTATTGTCAAAGGCTAGGACATACTTTCTTATTGGTGCGGACAGGGAGGATATCATTCAGGAAGGAATGATTGGACTGGTCAAGGCTATCCGTGACTATAAAGAAGAAAAGGCTGCATCATTTCGGGTGTTTGCTGATATTTGTATTACCCGACAGATTATTACGGCGGTGAAAACAGCTACCAGACAAAAACATAAACCGTTAAATACTTATATTTCGCTCAGTAGACCGGTGTATGACGATGATAATGAGAACCGAACTCTGGTGGATATGCTGGAAAGTGATATTAGTTTCAATCCAGAAGAAAAAATGATTGTATCGGAAAGCTATCATGGAATCAGCAGCGATGTCATGGGAGTGCTTAGCAACTTTGAAAAAAAAGTTTTAGATGAATATTTGTGTGGTAAATCATATCAACAGATCTCGGAAGAAATTAAAAAAACGCCGAAATCAATTGATAATGCGCTTCAGCGTATTAAACGGAAGCTGGAAAAATATTATGAAGGAAAAAGATAAGTTTTTTGATATCTAAGTATACTAGCCGGAATATCCGGTTGGCATAAATATTAAAATTATCCATGTAGCTTAATTGGCAAGAGCACTGAGACAAGATGTATTACAGTCTGGAGTCAGGGGTATCGGTTAAAATCCGGTCGGGATGAAAAAAGCGAGGTAAAGAAAATGTTTGAGGACAAAACACTGGTATGTAAAGACTGCGGAAATGAATTCGTGTTCACTGCTGGAGAACAAGAATTCTATGCGGAAAAAGGTTTCCAAAACGAACCTTCCCGCTGCAAAGAATGCAGAATTGCACGCAAAAACAGCATGAGAGGACCGAGAGAAATGTTCACAGTAACATGTGCTGAATGTGGACAGGAC
>CATIYX010000306.1 GCA_949739095.1 uncultured Clostridia bacterium
CCAGCCGATAGGGACGCTCGAAAGTGATTTCGCTGTTGAATTCAATTTGCCGCGCCGCAATCGCTTGCAGCCGTTCCAGCAAATCCACCATCAGCGCGTTATAGGAAGCAGTATCTTCCACATTGCTCTTCATAATAATATAATCAATAATCAAATCGCAAGAGGAACGGAATTCCACAATGAACCCAATATCCTGCCGCATTTTGTGGGCGAATATGTCAAAAATACTTTTGGACAAAAGCGTGCGGATGTTTTCCCGCTGCTGCGCCGGACCGATTGTGGTGCCGGAATTGAAGCGTTTGTATAATATGAGAAGCTGGTTGTCGAGCATGGTGAAGATATTTTTCACCGTCACCATAATGTCCTTCAAAAAACCATCTGCCAACACATATGCATCATTTTTATAGATGATTTTATGCTCAATTTCACTCCAAAACAAATTCACCAGACTTTTGATTTGCAGCTCAAACCGCAGTCGCCGTCCGTTTTTTTGATAGAGCCCATCAATTTTGTAGATGGTGAAGCCGTTGCGCTGTGTTTGCGGCTGTTTTTCCTCCAGCGCAAGAGAAATAGCAGGGTTGAACTGGTTATAGTAATACCCGTCTTCGTTGATTTTGGTGAAATATTTCAGCAAAAGCTTGTAGAGTCGGTATTCATCGTCAATAAACCGGCACTCCAGCCGGATACCGATTAAATCAGAGAGGTTGTCAATTAGCTGCCAGGGTTCGTCGTAGTTTTTATAGTAGCTGTTGCGGATGATTTTTTCCTTGAGACTGGCAGTCTCCTTAATGCGTGAAGAAATGTTGATAAATCCATCGTCAGACCCTGTCAGAATCTGGTTAAAATACAGTTCCAGTTCCAGCTTAATTGATTCCAGTTCGTCGCGCATGTTTTCTATGTAATCGGCAGTTTTGCCGATGAATTCAAAGATGCGAAGTTCCATGAGAAGAATTCCTTTCTGTACCCGTTGGCGGATCGGTTCTTACCATTTTAATTGTAACATAATAATAGTATAAGGTCAATGCACAAAATATGAAATATTTGTGAATCTTCCATAGAAAAGGAAAGTTTTCCTTGTCATGGGAGTGTAAACGCGTTATAATGTATGTATTATACATTGAAAACAGAATGTGGCAGTGAAAAATAGATTGGTATACGAAAAAAGGAGGAGTTGCGGAAGATGGGAAAGGGTAAGATACAGTCGCAGTCAGTTTTGGGCGGAACACTAATTTTGCTCATAGCAAACTTGGCTGTCAAAATAATTGGTGCAGGATTTAAAATTCCTCTTACCAACCTGATTGGCGACCATGGTATGGGATATTTTAATTCCGGTTATAGTGTGTATGCAGGGGTATTTGTTATTGCAACGGCGGGACTGCCGGTGGCGGGATCACGTATGGTGTCGGAGAGTATGGCGCTCGGCAGACTGAAAGAAACCAAACGAATCTTTTTTATTGCCTACCTGATTTTCATTGTAATTGGCATTTTGGGAAGCTGTGTTTTGTTTTTCGGCGCACGGCAAATTGAAGCGATAACCGATCTTCCGGGTACATATATGGTCATTCAGGCAATTGCGCCCGCGCTGTTGTTTGTGTCGCTGATGAGCGTCTACCGCGGATTTTTTCAGGGCATGAGCAACATGGCGCCCACTGCAGTGAGTGAAGTGGTGGAGGCGCTTGGTAAACTGGTAGTTGGGTATATATTGGCATATTTGCTTCTTAGTATCAGCGACCAGGTGGCGGCAACGGGTGCAGTGACAGGCGTGACCTTCGGTACATTTGCCGGCTTTGTGGCACTAATGAGCATTTACTTAAAAAAGAAAAAAGACATCTATGCAGATATGGATAAAGAGCAGACGGTGCGCAGCCGGAAGAGGATTCTGTGGGACATGGTTAAAATTGCAGTTCCCATTACCATCAGTGCATCGGTTCTCACTTTAACAAACTTAACAGACCTTGCGTTGGTGGGGAACCGATTGGCATCCATTGAACATTTGCTTTCGGAGGATCGTGTGACGCTGTATGGACGTTATACTGCCAAAGCAGTCACCATGTATAACATGCCGCCCACGCTGGTCATGTCACTGTGTCTGGCACTGGTGCCGGCGGTGGCGCGCGCCTATACGCTGGGGGACAAACGGCAGGTAAAATCCACGGCGGAACAAGCGCTAAAAATGACGATTCTGTTTGGCACGCCTTGTGCAGTGGGCATGGCAGTGCTCGCACCGCCCATTTTACAAATGATGTTTGCTACCACGGATGCCACCTTGCTGCTGCGGCTGGTGTGCCCGGCAATTTTGTTTGTGTCCATGGTGCTGGTGTGTAACTCTTTGCTTCAGGCAACGGGTAATGTCTGGATTCCTGTTGTTAATATTTTTGTAGCAGGCATGGCAAAAATAGCCGTCAACTGGATTTTGATAGGGATACCGTCTGTGAATATCAACGGCGCGCCCATTGGAACCACAGTTTGCTATTTTGTCTATATGTCACTGAATCTGTTTTATGTGATTAAAATCACCAAAGCAAATCCATTGAAAGGACTGCTGCGCATTGCGGTTTCTGTAGCGGTGATGGGCGCGGTTGCATGGGGCGTATATTGGGTCGGTAGCTTGCTGCTGACAGGCAGCGGTCGCATTGAAACAGGTATAAAATTAATGGCAGCAATCGGCGTTGGCGCGCTGGTCTACGGTATGATGCTGCTGGCAATGGGGACGATTACAAAAGAAGAAATCAGCGTTCTGCCCAAGGGCGAAAAAATTGTGCGTGTGCTGCGAAAGATGAAACTGCTGAGAGGATGAGAAACATGGAGGAAAAAACCTACCGCTTGGAGGATTTGATGGATATTGTGGCGCAGCTGCGCAGCGAAGGCGGCTGTCCGTGGGACAGAAAACAGACTATTGACAGTTTGCGCCCCTATGTGGTGGAGGAAGCCTATGAAGTGACGGACGCCGCGATAGAGGGCGGTATGCACTTGGCGGACGAACTGGGCGATTTGTTGCTGCAAGTGGCAATGATGGCGCAGATTGGACAGGAACAGGGCGATTTCACGATACATGACGTGCTGCGGCTGGTGTGTGAAAAAATGGTGCGGAGGCACCCGCATGTGTTTGGCGATGTACAGGCGGATACGGCGGAGGAAGGGCTGAAAAACTGGGATGAAATCAAAAAGAAAGAGCGTGGGCAAACCAAAACGTCACAGCTTATGCAGGATGTAGCGCAGTCGCTTCCGGCATTGCTATATGCGGAAAAGGTGCAAAAACGCGCTGCAAAAGTTGGTTTTGATTTCGATTCTGTCAAAGAAATGCTGGAAAAATTGCGTGAGGAAGTGGACGAACTGGAAGAAGCGGTGGCAGAAGGAGACCAAAAAAATATTGATATGGAATTTGGCGACGTGCTGTTTGCTGCAGTCAACGTCAGCCGCGCTTGTAAAACCAATCCTGAAATCGCTTTGCGGGACAGCAGTGCGAAATTTATCCGCCGTTTTTGCTATATGGAGGACAAAGTCCGGCAAATGGGACGAATTGTGGAAGAGATGACAATGGCAGAATTGGACGCTATATGGGATGAAGCAAAGGCAAAAGGGCTATAAACTTTGTGAAGTTTTATGCAAATTTCCTAAATATTTCCGAGGAAACCATTCAAAATGCTGATTTTATGCGAAATATATTGAAAAATTCGGTGAAATAGGTTATGATATATCCAGTATTTAAGTATATTACCACAAATGAGGAGGATGTAACACATGAATAAGGCAGAATTGGTAGCTAAAATGGCTGATAAAGCTGAAGTAACAAAGAAAGACGCTGAAAAAGTACTGAACGCTTTCATCGAAACCGTACAGGAAACTTTGGTAGCAAAAGACAAAATCTCTCTGGTAGGTTTCGGTACTTTTGAAACCAAACACAGAGCAGAAAGACAG
>CATIYX010000307.1 GCA_949739095.1 uncultured Clostridia bacterium
CGAAATGAGGTAATTACTGCGAAGCAGTTAATTATATGAATTTGCATACACACTCCTTTTGTTATGCAATGAATAGAAGAAAGACCGAACGGGTCCCCAACCGTTCGGTCTTTCTGGTTTTGCATAAGGAAAATATTAGTTCTAAAGGTGGTTATGATTACTTTTCGGAGGAAAAGACTTAGCTTTGCAAAGAACTGTAGATTTTATATAGAGTGCGCTTTTTTATACAAAGCGCATTTTTTATGTATCCATAAAAGAAGCATATACACGGAGCAGAGATATTTTAACGCATGGATTTTGCGGCGAGCGCCCTATGGAACCATGAGATTTGTTCATCTACTTGCTGCAAATGCTGCTGCAACACCTGTAATTCATTTAAAATCTTTGCGCGGTGCTGTAAAAATAGCTCCAGTTGGTCAGCCAAGGATTCCTCGCCGAGAGAACAGAGGTCAAAAAAACGCCGGATTTCCCGAATGGTCATGCCGGTGTTTTTCAGACAACGAACTGTTTCAATCCGTGAAAGGTCCGTATCTGTAAAATATCGAATTCCCTTTTCCGTGCGCCCGGGCGAGAGTAGCCCTTCTTTGTCATAGTAACGGAGAGTGAATGCAGTTAAATTGGTTTTTTTAGCAGCTTCAGAAATGGAATAATACATGATAGTTCACCCACTTTGCGTTTTTTCTCAGAGTACCACGAAACCACCTTATTGTCAATCGAAAACCTGAAAAAATAATTCACAAACTTTAGGTGAAATTACTGGTAATTCTGATTGAATTTTTTTTCGAAAACCCCCTTGACTTAGAGTATACTGTAAGGTTTACAATAGGAAAACATTCTAAAAATTAGGGAGGAAAAGGGGGAGGTTTGAATGGTAAAAGATTTGACAACGGGAAGCCCGGCAAAACGCATTGTGCTTTTTACCATTCCGATGATGTTGGGGAATTTGTTTCAGCAACTATATAACATGGCGGACACATTAATTGTTGGTAGGACCATCGGGGTGCAGGCTCTTGCGGCAGTGGGGTGCACAGGAAGTATTATTTGGCTGATTATTGGACTGGCGCAGACCATTACCTATGGATTTTCCCTTGTCACAGCGCAGCATTTTGGTGCACATGACGATACGTGTGTGCGCAGAAGTTTTGCAACAAGTCTGCTAATCAGTATGGTACTTGCATTCTTTCTCACGCTGCTCAGCGTGCCAATGACAAAGACGATTCTGCAATGGATGCATACGCCGCCGGAAATCCTGGGGCAGGCACAGGGATATCTGGTCGTTATGTTCGGCGGTATTGCAGCGTCAGTGCTATTTAATTTGTTTTTTAATATGATACGGGCATTGGGGGACGGAAAAACCCCATTGCTATTTCTGGGAATTACCTGTCTGTTGAATATAGTACTGGACTTTTTGTTCATTTTGTGGTTCAAAATGGGTGTGATAGGCGCTGGGCTGGCAACAGTGGTATCTCAAGCGGTTTCAAGTATTTTATGCATTTTTTATATCAAGAGAAAGCTGCCTGGGTTGCAGCTGAAAAAGGAAGATTGGAGGATAACGCCGCAAGATGTGAAAGTACACTTAAAAGTAGGTCTGCCGGTGGGATTCCAAAATTCCGTTATTGTGATAGGGGCTTTGGCACTACAAATTGCATTTAATCAGTTGGGTGCGCAGGCGGTCACTGCCTATACAGTACAGGCAAAAATCGGAAGCTTTGCCACTTTGCCGCTAAATGCATTTGGCACGTCTATGGCGACTTATACAGCGCAAAATTACGGCGCGTGTAATTTGGAGCGAATTCGACGCGGTGTGCGCCAATGTATGGCGATGACAATTCCGTTAGCTGTACTACTTAGTATTACGATTATTTTGGCAGGGCGACCGCTTGCATGGATATTTTTAGGCAGCGGCGAGGAAGCGGTTTTTGCGCTGGTGCAAAAATATTTGCGAATGGTCTGTCCGTTTTATTTTGGACTACAAGCATTATTGGTATATCGCGGTGTATTACAGGGGCTTGGGAAAGGCTTGGTACCAACTATTGCAGGAGTTATGGAGCTGATTGGACGCTTTGTCGGTGCATTGGTTTTAGCGAAAATATATGGGTTTGCCGGCGCGTGTATTGCAGAACCGGCAGCGTGGCTTGGTGCGGCTGTTTCGGTTTTGGTTTCCTATTACTGTACCATGCGGGAGCTGCGTTGGCGTATGCAAGTTGGAAAAAATGCCGTTCTGCTGCTGCCTGGAAATACCGCAGAAAGTACAGAAGAAATGATAGCAGCAGAAGAGCGAAACAGCCACGAGAAAGTGCCGGATAGTGAAACGATAGAAGGCGAGGAGTATATAGTATGCTATGAAAACACGGAAGAATATATTTCAGATATAGAAACAATATAGAAACAGTCTGTAAAAAAAGTACAGTACAAAAACGTTTTTGGGACAAAGATAGAATAAAAAAACAAAACAGCCGGAGCATGGGAATATCCTTGCTCCGGCTGTATCCATTTTCTAAAAAATTTTTAAGCCTCTTCCGGCTGAGCCGCCTGCATACGTTTTTCCAGTTCCGCCAGTTTATCTTCCAAAAATTTTATGCGGATTTTTAATTTTTCCAGTTCCAAATTTTCGGGGACAGCTATCTGTTTGCCAGAAAATTGGAGAATTTCATCGCTTAAATTGACAGTGGCGTTACTGCCACTTACAGCAGGTGCGGCAGAAGTTGTGGACGCCTCTGTTTGTGACGGCGCGGAGGTCTGCTGTTCTGTTTCTTCATATAAAAAAGTCATTTGGCTGTCTGAAACATCCTGTAATGTGGCAGCGGGACTTTTTAGCCATGCAAGCTGTGTTTGCGGCGGCACCTCCTGTTTTTGGACAGATAGATTTTGCAGAGTAATATGAAAAATGTTGTTTTCCTGTAAAAAAGAGACCTTTAATCCGTTTTCGTCTTTCCAGAGGACGGGACGCGTTTGGTTTGTACAATATTGGTAAATGCAAAATGGTTTCCCAGCCGGTGGACAATAGACAAGTGCATTGCTGTTTTTGTCTTTCACAAGATAAGTAATATGCAGTCCGTCATCATATAGGCAATTGGGATATTTGGTGCCGATTGATTTTTGGTCCAGTGTCAAAGGGTCGCTGAGTGTTTTACTGCTCCAAGTCAGCCGCCGCGTCAGAATATTGCCGAATGGAGAGACATATGTTATTAAAATATCTCTGTTGTCAGGGTCGGTGCAAATGGTGAAGGGAGCGTCTAAATTGCTGCATGTGTCAATGAACAATGGTTTGCCATCGCTGGACAAAAATGAAAGATATAGCAAGGTGCGTGCGTTTTGTGTGATGGTGTAAAACAGAATAGGTATATTTCCATGCAGCATTAAATGGAAATTGCGCGCTCCGTGGATGGATTGCAGCGGGACAATATCAAATGAGTTTTGAAAAAAACGTGCAAGATAGGTAGCAGAAGGGTTGCAATAAACAATATAAACAGTATCATTCGCACTAACTGCCGCATCAAAAGATGGATAGCAATCGTGGCTTAGTTCTTTGTTGAATTGGCTAGTTGTCAAGGTGAGTGTAGACCTGCGCATTTCAAGATGAATGTCGCCTTGGCGGGTGGTGTTTAGAATAATTTTTTGACTCATGGAAATCCCTGCCTTTCACTGATTCCTTCAATAGTTATCATATGAGTCGGAAGAAAGCGGTATACCGCAGGGAAATGAAAATTATAGGAACATAAAAAGCAGTGTAACATATTATAGTAGTGAAACAGCATAAAATTCTATAGATACCGGGCGCGGAAGCTCTGAAAGCAGAAACAGTCCATGTTGCTTGCCAAACTGGGAAACGGTAAGGGTTTCATTAAAAAAAGGAGGTTAAACAATGGCGGAAACAAAAAATTGCAATAATTTGAA
>CATIYX010000308.1 GCA_949739095.1 uncultured Clostridia bacterium
CCGCCCTTGAGTCCAAATACCGGTCCCAGAGACGGTTCCCGCAGCGCAATAATAGCGCGTTTGCCGATGCGGTGCAGTGCTTGTCCCAGCCCGACTGTCACGGTTGTTTTTCCTTCACCCGCCGGCGTAGGATTGATTGCCGTCACCAGTATCAATTTGCCGTCTGTCTCATTCGCCAGACGTTTCATGCAGCTATCTGAAATTTTTGCTTTGCTGCTTCCGTAGCATTCCAGTTCTTCTTCCAAAATACCCGTCTGCCGCGCAATTTCAGCAATGGGGTGAAGTTTGCACTCCTGTGCAATTTCAATATCTGTTTTCATGATTTCCCCTCCTGACTGTCTATCTATCTTGAGCATAGAACCCCATACTTATGTACCCATGCGATTCACGCTACTATTTTGCCAAAAACTGTTCTCTGTCCACAATTACTCGCATATGTGTGCCTTCGCCAATCAGCTTTTCGCCTTCCCATGCCTGCACACGAAACGACAGTTTCCGTCCTTCTGCCTGCAAAAGTTCGCTTTCTGCCCGCACCCTTGCGCCCGGCTTGGTTGCCGCAATATGGCGGATATCCAGCGCGGTTCCCACCGTGGTGGACCCCTCCGGCAACGCCGCTACCACACTCTCTGCCGCTGCACCCTCCATCAATGCCACCATCTGCGGCGTGGCAAAAACAGGCATGTCGCCGCTGCCTACCACATCCGCACACATCTCCGGCATGACGAGAACTTCTTTTTCTCCTTTGATTCCGGTTTGCATGTCCATCCACTCCTTTGTTTCCCATCTGAAAACAGCCGCAGAGACTGTTTTTAAAAAATGAATCAATCTGCAAAAAATAGTTTCACCAAAACAACATCGTTTTTTGCCTATCGCTTTTGTGATACTTTCCGTTATTTTTTTAATACTTATAGTATATACTAAATCTTTTCCGCTTGCAATCCTTTTTTTCTCCTCACCATGGAGGAATCCTAAAAAAATGTTCTATATTACGAAATAGCGTCCGCCCGCCACGGCAAAACATTCATTTTCATCAAAGATTCTTTTTGTTTTGTGGATATTGTTTCGTAAAATTGGATACAATATCGCTAGAATTTTGTAAATTGTTACAGCTGTTCTGTTTTTGCCTATTTACAAATAAATCCAATTTGTGATATACTAATGGCATAAAAGGGGCGGACACCATATGCTGTTCGGCTTTTTTATGTTTAGCTATCGAAATATTTTGCCGTACTCCCGTGTGCGGCGGCATATTTAAAAGAAAGGAAGGATTATCATGAATTTCAAACAAATTCTATGTGCAGGTGTTGCGGCTACCATGCTGGCAGCTTCACTGACCGGCTGCAACAATGGCACAAACAACAACGCCTCCACCGGAAACGATTTTGACAACCTCAAAACAACAGGCGAATATCCTATGCAAACAGACGTGGAACTCACTTGGTGGATTGCGTTGAACGGAAACGTTGCGGCGCATTCCCAAAGCATGAACGACATCCCGTTGACGGAATACATCAAAGAAGAAACCGGAGTGAAAATCAACTTCCAGCATCCGCCAACAGGACAGGAAACAGAAAAATTCAATCTGATGATTGCCGGACGCGACCTGACAGACATCATTGAAACCAACTGGTCGAACTATCAGGGCGGACCGTCCAAAGCAATTGCGGATAAAATCATCATTCCGCTGAACGAAGCAGTGGAAAAAGCGTCTCCTAACTATAAACAGTTCCTGGACGAACATCCTGACCACGCAAAATACTTAAAAACAGACGATGGCGACATCTATGAATATGCATTTGTGCGGAATCTGGAAAAAGCCAGAACATTCATGGGCTTCCAGGTGCGTAAAGACTATTTGGAAAAAGCCGGTCTGGAAGCGCCGGAAACCATTGAAGAATGGGACACAATGCTGCGTAAATTCAAAGACATGGGCATTGAAATCCCGCTGAACATCCGCGTGGATAATGACAACGCGAAACTGGTTTCTCCGTTTGCCAGCGCGTATGACATTGTGCTGAATTTCTATATTGACGACGGAAAAGTGAAATTTGGCCCATATGAAAAAGCGTTTGCTGACTATGTGACACAGTTGCATACTTGGTATGCAGACGGCTTGCTGGACAAAAACTTCACAGAATATAAAGACAGCAAACTGCTGAACGCAAACGTAATTAACGGTCAAGTCGGCGCAACCTATGGCTATGGCAGCTCTGACTTTGGAAAATGGTATACCGGTATCACGGCAAATGACCCCAACGCAGACTTTATTCCGGTAAAATATCCGGCGAAGAACAAAGGTGAAACACCGTTCTACGGACAGAAAGAAAACATCATCACAGGTCTGGGCGCAGCTATCAGCACCACCTGTAAAGATAAAGAAATTGCAGCACGTCTTTTGGACTACGGCTACAGCGAAAAAGGCCGTATGCTCTATACCTATGGACGTGAAGGCGAATCCTATGAAGTCGTGAATGGTATTCCGCGTTTCTTAGACAAGGTAACAGATACCGCGCAAAACGGCGGACTGTCCCAGATGCAGGCACTGGGTAAATTTACCCGTACGGCTTACAACGGTCCATTCTATGTTGCACGTCATGAAGACGATTTGTCTCTGGAAGAAAAGAATCCGGCTTGCGTAAGAGACGCCGGCGCTGTTTGGTCTCAGACAGACGCAGATAAACACAATCTGCCGCTGCTGTCCCTGACCACAGAAGAAAACACAGAATTGAACAACATCATGCAGGATATCAACGTATACCGTGAAGAAAAACTGTTCAAATTCATCTCCGGCGACGAACCGCTGACAAATCTGGAACAATATTTCGCACAACTCAAAGCAATGAACATTGAACGCGCAATTGAAATCCAGCAGACAGCTTACGACCGGTTTACAAACAGATAAACCGTCCCCTTTTATAGAACGTAATATATAATAAACACCCCCATCTATAAGAAGATGGGGGTTGTTTGCTATAGGGCATATGTCGTAGTAACCGGCGTACAAAAAGAGAGTAAACTTCTGTAAATATTGATAGAACGTTGTTGGGATATAAAAAACTTGAAAGTATTATACAATATGTGGTATAATAGTCACAAAGTGACTATTATAAATCGAAAGCGCCGCCGAATTGTTTC
>CATIYX010000309.1 GCA_949739095.1 uncultured Clostridia bacterium
GCATCGCTCAAGGCAATTGAAAATGTCCGCGTACTGGGTCCGGTTCGCAAACAGACGCAGGTGGAAATTTCCAGAACAGATACGTTTGTGTTGAAAATCAGTCCGCCTGTCCGTCCGTCCGGTGACATCAAGGGTTCGGAACGGGTGGTAGTCGTAGGACCGAAAGGTAGTATTTATCTAAAAGAAGGAGTCATTATTGCAAACCGCCATATTCATATGACACCGGCGGCAGCGGCAAAAAACGGTGTGAAGGACGGCGACTATGTAGACGTCATGGTGGAAGGTATCAAGCCGACAAAATTTTATGATGTGCAGGTGCGTGTGCGAGACGATTTTAATGTGGAAATGCATATTGATACCGACGATGCAAACTCCGCAGGTTTGAGAAATGGCGATAAGGTTACGATTATCAAATAAAGAAAAGAGGGAGCTCAAATGATTTTAGGAAAAGTAGTGGACACGGTGGTTTCAACACGCAAAGTGGATTCTTTGATAGGATATAAAATCATGATAGTGAACTGTCTGGATAGGGAGCAAAACGAAACAGGAGAACATGTTGTGGCGATTGACCACATTGGAGCGGGAATTGGTGAAACGGTGATTGTCTGTGAAGGAGACAACGCGCGGTTTGCTTGTGACCGCAAAGAAATACCTGTGGATGCAGTGATTGTAGGGATTGTAGACTAGGAATATAAGGTTTGCTTTCTTTTATGTCAGACATAGGAGAAAGCGAAGCTTTTCTATTTAAATGAAGGCAAAGGGAGAAGAAAAAGCATGTTGCAGGAACAAATCAGCAGAGCAGGCGTGGTTGGCGCGGGCGGCGCAGGATTTCCTTCGGCATTTAAGCTGGCGGAAGGAATAGAAACAGTTTTAATCAATGGCGTAGAATGCGAACCGCTGCTGAAAACCGATTTTCATTTATATGCCGCGCAGCGCGCATTTCTGGAGGAAACGCTGGAGCGTGTGGTCGCGGAGTGTAGCGCGAAGGAAGGTGTGCTGACAATCAAACGCCATGCCGCGGAGCTGCTTGGCATAGAAGAACATTCCTTTGGCAAGGCGTGCCGTTATGCTGTAATAGACAATATCTATCCGGCAGGGGATGAATTGGTTTTGATAGAAGAAGCGCTGGGTAAAACAGTGGGAAGCGGAAAGCTGCCCATTTCGCAGGGCGTTGTGGTCTATAATCTGGAAACGCTATATAACATCGGCAATGCCATGGCAGGAAAACCTGTTACAGAAAAGTTTGTTACCATTGCAGGGCGGACAGAAAAGACAATGGTGATGAAGGTGCCGGTGGGAACAAGTTTATTCTATTTGCTGGAACAGGCAGGCTTGACATTAACAGAAGACGATGCTATCATAGAAGGTGGCCCCATGATGGGGAAATTATGCAGCAGAGATGCAGTAGTTACAAAAACAACGAAAGGATATTTGATTCTCCCGAAAGATAGCGGTGTTGTGATGCGCAGAAAGCTAAATCAGCGCGTTGCACTAAGCCGTGCCTCGTCCGCCTGCTGCGGATGCCGCATGTGCACAGATTTATGTCCGCGGCACTTGCTCGGACACGATATTGAACCGCATAAAATTGTTAAAATGGTTGCAAATGGTATGCAGAACACAAAAGTGTTTCAAGGAGCCTTTATGTGCAGCAGTTGTAGCGTGTGTGACACGATTGCTTGTTGTCAGGGGCTTAGTCCGCGTATGGTATTTGCCAGTGTGAAGGGAGAACTTGTAAAACAAGGGGTGCGTCCGGAGCCAAAAGATGTGCAGTCACGTCCGGAGCGGACGTTTCGGCGTGTGCCGACACAGCGTATTTTACGGCGGCTCGGCGTGCAGCAATATGATAGGGATACC
>CATIYX010000310.1 GCA_949739095.1 uncultured Clostridia bacterium
CGGCGGTTCTCCTGCCGGTTTTGCTGCTGGGCATTTGCTGTGTCATCTCTTTTTCCCACCGGCTCCTGCCGGTACTATTTCCGGCACAGGACCCACACGGTGCGGGATTTTTCCCATTGACTATCCGTTCCATGCTGTCGGACGCAGTGTTAATAGGTTCCGGCGCGGCGTTTGCAGATATACCAAACAAAATTCCTGTGTTTCACGACAGTTTTATGTTAACGTGGCTGATTGCACGCTATGGCTGGATTGTAATGGTGCCTGTCTGTGCACTGTTTCTCTGGCTAATCGGTCGCAGTGCGATGTTTGCACATCGGCAAAACAGTTTCTTCGGAAAACTTTTGTGTATCGCCGCTATCAGCGTGTTTTCCTTGCAATTTCTTAGCTATTTATGTGCGAACTGCGGACTTTTAATTTCCACGTATTTTCCCTTGCCGCTGCTCTATGGCGGAAACTATTCCACGTTGGTGAACTTGCTGCTCATGGGCGTTTTGCTCTCCGCCATCCGCCACGGCGACTTGTATACTAACACATCTACGCCGCAACCTTTGTTCGACTATGCTGACGGTACACTGCATGTACGCCTGAAATAAACTAAAAAGGCTGTAATTCGTGCCGCGCAAAGAGGGTGTTGTTTCACAACACCCTCTTTTCCTCTTTCAGCGATATTATTTTCGCCAAAAAACGACATTTTTTGCAAATTATTTTCCTCTATCCACAAAATCATTTTTTTAATAATAGCGGAAAACAAGTTGTTATACTACTTTTCATACCGCCGTAAAATAAATTTTACTTTCTGCCAAAATTCTACAAATTTTGCGCTCTTTTTTGGTTATACTATTAGTTATACATATAAACCGTCAAATTATACCAAATTACATAAAAGCACGGTATCATTTGTTATGCTATCGGTTTCAAGCGATAAGCAGCAAAACACGCAAAGACGCTTTTCACTCTGCGAAGAAACAAACTCTGTACGCCATGCGTGGAACTTTTTCTATGAATCGTCACTTTATGACAAAGTCAACCAAAAAAGAAAGGATGAACAAAAGATGAAAAAATGTAGTGCCCTGTTGCTGGCGCTGTTACTGCTCCTAAGCGGGTGCGGCACGCCGACACAACCAGAAACACTTCCCAGTCCATCGCCTACCATTACCCAGTCGCCAACGCCAACACAGACGCCGACACCAACTCCTACACCAACCGAACAGCCAACGCAAGCACCAACGCAGGCTCCTACCCCCAAGGCAACGCAACAGCCCAAAGCCGCGGCAAGCGGCAACAACGTGGCTGCCGGCTCGTCCGCCGGTACCGCTTCCGGCGCATCTGCCAGTGGGAATGTAACACAGCCTGCCTCGGAAAAACAATCCACTACGGTCTACATCACCAAAACCGGCAGCAAATACCACCGTTCCGGTTGTCGGTACTTAAGCAAAAGCAAAATCGCCATTTCCTTGGAAGACGCAAAAGCTTCCTATGACCCGTGCTCTGTGTGCAAACCGGGCTAATGTGTTTATACATAAATAGGGGGCTTGTCCGTGGACGGCTTGAACAACCGTCTCTACATTTTATTTGTTGTTCCAATCATATTGCATGGCAACACAATCCGCGTTTTATTTGTGGTTCGTTCAAAAAATCAGCCGCCGGAACCTGTTCCGGCGGCTTTCGTCTTTGCATCAAACGACTAGGCATATGGCGTTTCATACAATAACTTTTTTACAAATGCCACGTCAAAAATGTTTTATTTTGTGCCAAACAAACGGTCACCCGCATCACCCAGACCCGGCACAATATATCCGTGGTCATTGAGTTTTTCATCCACCGCGCCGCAATAGAGCGGTACGTCGGGATGGTCGCTTGTGAGCTGTTCAATGCCCTGCCTTGATGCCAAAATGCACATAAACCGAATGTGCTTACAGCCTTTGTCCTTCAAAAACTGAATTGCTGCACTGCCACTGCCGCCCGTTGCCAGCATGGGGTCCAAAACAATGATTTCCCGTTCCTGAATATCTACCGGCAGCTTGCAATAATATTCCACAGGTTTCAGTGTTTCCGGGTCGCGGTACAGACCGACATGTCCGACCTTCGCTGCCGGCACCAAACTCAGCATACCGTCTACCATGCCCAGTCCTGCCCGCAATATAGGTACAATCGCCAGTTTCTTTCCGGAAATGACATTTGTTTTTGCAATGCCGACCGGCGTTTCAATTTCCACCTGTTTCAGCGGCAAATTGCGCGTCACTTCATAGCCCATCAGCAGTGCAACCTCACTGGTCAGTTCACGGAATTCCTTTACGCCCGTTGTCGCTGCACGCATCATAGAAATTTTGTGTTGAATCAACGGGTGATCCATAATCATTACGTTGTTTGCCATCATTTTTTCCTTCTTTCTGTTTTATATTCTTCGGTGTTCCCCGATTTTGGTTTCATCTTATGTTACATTCTTCTGCTAGTCTGTTCCTGCAGACAAGAGAAAACGAAATCAGATTTCGCTCTGCGTTTCCAGTGCGGTGATTTTATCCACACGCCGCTGGTGCCGCCCGCCCTGGAATTCCGCATCCAGATAGGCGCGCAAAATCTCCAACGCCAGCTCCGTACCGGTGATACGTCCGCCCAGCGCAATGATGTTGGCGTTGTTGTGCTCCCGTGCCATACGCGCGCTGTAGGGGTCGGTGCAATGCGCCGCGCGGATA
>CATIYX010000311.1 GCA_949739095.1 uncultured Clostridia bacterium
CCGCTGAGTTTTGTTGCTGCAATACGTGCAATCGGAGGTGTAATATCAGGACGCAACGCCAGAATTCTGCCTTTTGCATCAAAAAATTTCAGCATATTTTCTTCTCCGCTGCAGCCATATTCACCCGTGAACACATCCAAGAATTCAAACATCGGAGTCTGCACATCTGCATAACCATGCGCCGCAAAATGCTGCATACAGATTTGTTCGATTCTGTTTTTTGCTTTCTTTTCTTTCTGTAAAACGTCACAGCTTCCTACCGGCGTGTGCACTTTATTGTTATACATGTTGTGCCTCCTCTTTTTCTCACTCTACATTTGCTTTCAAATAAGCCTGAATAAATCCGTCCAGTTCGCCATCCATCACTGCGCCAATGTTTCCCACCTCAAAATCTGTGCGATGGTCTTTTGCCATGGTATAGGGATGAAACACATAAGAACGGATTTGGCTGCCCCAGCCGATTTCTTTCATTTCACCTTTAATATCTTCAATCTTTTCCATTTTTTCGCGTTCCGCAATTTCCAGCAGTTTGGATTTCAACATTTTCATAGCGGTTTCTCTGTTTTGAATCTGGGAACGCTCCGTCTGACAGGAAACCACCACACCAGTCGGCAAATGCGTGATACGCACAGCCGATTCTGTTTTGTTGACGTGCTGACCGCCTGCGCCGCTTGCGCGGTAGGTATCCACACGCAAATCCTCGGGACTGATATTGATTTCAATATCATCGTCAAACTCCGGCATAACATCCAACGATGCAAATGATGTATGCCGCCGCCCCGAGGCGTCAAAAGGAGAAATTCTCACTAACCTGTGCACGCCTTTTTCGCATTTCAAATAACCATAGGCGTTTTCCCCTTCAATCAAAATGCTGGCGCTTTTCACGCCTGCTTCCTCGCCGTCCAATAAATCCAGCACTTTTGTGCTGAATCCATGCCGCTCCGCCCAACGCAAATACATCCGCATTAGCATTTGCGCCCAGTCCTGTGCTTCTGTACCACCTGCACCTGCATGAAGCGCAATGATGGCGTTGTTTTTGTCATATGGTCCACTCAGCAACGTATCCAGCTTCATTTGCTCCAGTTTTTCGGCAAGCTGTGCATATGCCGACTGGATTTCTTCTTCCATGGACTCATCTGGCTCCTCCTGCATCATTTCAATCAGAACCGATAAATCTTCTCTCTCGCTGCACAATGCTTCAAATTTATCCACTTTGTTTTTCAGTTGTTTTGTCTTTTGCAGCACTTTGCTGGACGCTTCCATGTCGTCCCAAAATCCTTCTGCAGTCTGCTGTTGCTCCAAATCTGCGATTTCAAGTTTCACTTTAGCAATGTTAAAGTGAATCCCCCAATTCTTTTAATTGATTTTCCATGGACTTGGTATCCAGACGGTATTGCTCCAAATCAATCATTTTTTCACTTCCCTTTTTTGATTTATTTTAAATTTCGCGGCGCTGAGCCATTCCTGGTTTCACACGCAAAACTTTCTTCCGTAATGGTTATTGTATTTCCCGCCGTCAACGCCGCTTTGCACCAACGTTTTTCTTCTGCTGTTACAGTGCTCACCTGGCAGAATCTTCTATATTACTTATTCCTCGTTCATACCGCAACATTTTTTATATTTCTTGCCGCTGCCGCAAGGACACGGGTCATTACGACCCACTTTTTGTTTTTTCACAACCGTTTTTTTCACGCCGCCTTCCTCTCCGCCGTGGGAAGCAGTCGTCGGTTTTGCCACCTGTTCCCGTTGTGGCGGTGTGCGGAATTTCACCGTTAGCACCATACGCGCCGTGTCCTCTTTGATGGAGTTAATCATCTCCTCAAACATATCCATACCTTCGTATTTATATTCCACAACCGGGTCGCGCTGTGCATAAGCGCGCAGGGTAATTCCGCGTTTAAGCTGGTCCATGCTGTCGATATGGTCCATCCATTTGCGGTCCACATTTTGCAACATAATCACGCGTTCCACTTCTCGCATTTGTTCCGCACCAATGAGCTCTTCCTGCGCTTTATATTTTTCCATAGCACGTTCCAAAATGCGTTCTTTCAAGTCATCGCGCTCCAAAGAATCCAAGTCTTCCTGCTTGTATGAAAATTCCCCTGGTTCAAACAGAATACCTTCCACTTCAGACGCCAGTCCCATCAGATTCCAGTCGTCTACAATATCGCCTGCGGTATAACGGTCTACCATATCGCCAAAATATTCTTCTATCATATTGGTAATGTTATCTTTGAGGTCTTCGCCATCCAGCACCTGTTGCCGTTGGCTATAGATAATTTTACGTTGTTGGTTCATTACCTCATCATATTGCAGCACGTGTTTCCGTGATTCAAAGTTTCTACCTTCAATGCGACTTTGCGCTGTACTGATTGCTTTAGTTAACATGTTGTGTTCAATGGGCTCGTCATCCTCCAGCCCCATTGTTTCCACCACTTTTTTCACGCGGTCGGAACCGAACAGACGCATAAGGTCGTCCTCCAGCGAAATAAAGAACCGTGAAGAACCCGGGTCTCCCTGACGTCCTGCACGTCCGCGCAGCTGGTTGTCAATACGGCGGGATTCATGCCGCTCGGTACCAACTATAAACAATCCGCCCGCTTTAATCACTTCTTCTCGTGCATCGCTAATTTGTTCCTTGAATTTTTCGTAGTAGTCCTGATAGACTTTTCTTGCATTTAAAACCTCTTCGTCATCCGTTTCTGCAAATCCGGTTGCTTCAAAAATCAATTCCGGCTCATAACCATCTTTTTCCATGGCATTACGCGCCAGATATTCCGCGTTACCGCCCAGCATGATATCGGTACCGCGACCTGCCATGTTGGTTGCAATTGTCACCGCTCCCAATTTACCTGCCTGCGCAATAATTTGCGCTTCCTTGTCATGGAATTTCGCATTCAATACCTGATGCGGAATCCCCTGTTTTTTCAGCATTTTGCTGAGCAATTCGGATTTTTCAATAGAAATGGTACCAACCAATACTGGTTGCCCATTTTCATAACATTCTTTAATCTGTTCTACCACTGCGCGGAATTTTGCATCCTCTGTTTTATAGACAACGTCCGACAAATCTTTTCGTATCATCGGGCGGTTCGTTGGTACTTCCACCACATCCAGCCCATAAATTTCACGGAATTCCTGTTCCTCTGTGAGTGCAGTACCGGTCATACCCGCCAATTTATCATAAAGACGGAAATAGTTCTGGAAGGTAATCGTTGCCAGCGTTTTACTTTCCCGCTCCACTTTTACGCCTTCTTTAGCTTCAATTGCCTGATGCAGACCTTCGCTGTACCGACGGCCAATCATGATACGACCTGTGAACTCATCGACAATCAAAACTTCATCGTCTTTCACCACATAGTCAATATCGCGCCGCATAATACCATGTGCGCGAATCGCCTGATTGATGTGGTGCTGCAGCGCCATATTTTCAGGGTCAGACAGATTTTCAATATGGAACGCTTCCTCCGCTTTTTTGATACCGCGCTGCGTCAGTGTAACTGTTTTTTGTTTTTCGTCCACCAGATAATCACCGTCGAGATCGTCAAAATTTTCTTTGGAATCAAACTCCGCCCGTTTAATCGGCGTGAGTGTCGCTACAAAACGATCCACAATGGTATACATATCTGTTGATTTATCACCAGCGCCGGAAATAATTAGCGGTGTTCTTGCTTCATCAATCAAAATGGAGTCAATTTCGTCCACAATCGCATAATTGTGTCCGCGCTGTACCATCTGCTCTTTATAAATCACCATATTATCACGCAGATAGTCAAATCCCAGTTCATTATTTGTTCCATAGGTGATATCTGCTGCATATGCCTTTTGCCGTTCATTATTATCCAATCCATTGACAATAAGTCCCACGCTAAGCCCTAAAAA
>CATIYX010000312.1 GCA_949739095.1 uncultured Clostridia bacterium
ACGACCGTATTTTTTGCGGAGAAGCCAGCCCTATCTGTATCGCGTCAAAATTATTATACTCCAACAATTCTCAGCTCTCCCTTCGTTCTTTACCGTTTTTATTCCATTTCCTGCTTGTTCACGATTTTTTAGATATCCTCATCCATGTCAGAGAATTCCAGCGGTTCTAGTCCGCTGATTCCGGACAGCTCACCTGCCTCCTCATCCAATTCCTCAATCATAAACGCAGGTTCGGCAATATCATCCGATTCCTCAATTTCATCCAGCGTAAATTCTTCCTCTTCACTATCTTCATCGCTTTCGCCAATATGCGTCAGGAAGTTTTCCATACTGCTGGTATTATCATCTTTCCCCATGACTTGTTCCAATTCTTCCGGATTGATGTGCGGTACGTCGTCTTCATCTTCCTTCAATTCAATTTCATTACCCTTATCATCTAGAATTTTCACATCCAGCGCCAAGCTCTGCAATTCTTTAATTAACACCTTAAAGGATTCCGGCACACCAGGACGCGGCACATTATCACCTTTGACGATTGCCTCATAGGTTTTCACACGTCCAACAATATCGTCAGATTTGACTGTCAAAATTTCCTGCAATGTATATGCTGCACCATATGCCTCCAGCGCCCATACTTCCATTTCTCCGAAACGCTGTCCGCCGAACTGCGCTTTACCACCCAGCGGCTGCTGCGTAACGAGAGAGTATGGTCCTGTAGACCGCGCATGAATCTTATCGTCAACCAAATGCGCCAGTTTCAGGTAATACATATATCCAACGGTAACCGGATTGTCAAATGGTTCACCGGTTCGTCCATCATACAGAACCGTTTTCCCGCTCTTATCATACCCTGCTTTTTCCAGTGCATTTTCAATGTCTTTTTCGTTTGCACCGTCAAATACCGGCGTTGCAATTTTCCAGCCCAGTGCTTTTGCTGCATAGCCCAAGTGAACCTCCAACACCTGTCCGATGTTCATTCGAGACGGTACACCCAAAGGATTCAGCACAATTTGCAATGGTGTTCCGTCCGGCAAAAACGGCATATCTTCTTTCGGTAAAATACGGGAAATAACACCCTTATTTCCATGACGACCCGCCATTTTATCTCCAACGGAAATTTTTCGCTTCTGTGCAATATAAACACGCACCAGTTGATTCACACCAGGCGGCAGCTCGTCGCCATTAGAACGTTCAAAAATTTTCACGTCAACGATGATACCGCTTTCTCCATGCGGTACACGCAAAGAAGTATCACGCACTTCACGCGCTTTTTCACCGAATATTGCCCGCAACAGCCGTTCCTCTGCTGTCAGTTCCGTTTCCCCTTTCGGCGTCACCTTTCCGACCAGAATATCACCGCTGCGCACTTCCGCACCAATGCGGATAATACCGCGTTCATCCAAATCTTTCAGTGCGTCCTCACCAATATTCGGAATGTCGCGCGTAATATCTTCTGCTCCAAGTTTCGTGTCACGTGCTTCTGATTCATATTCTTCAATATGAATAGACGTAAATACATCTTCACGCACCAATTCTTCACTAATCAAAACAGCATCTTCATAGTTATAACCTTCCCAAGTCATAAATCCAATCAGAATGTTGCGACCAAGTGCGATTTCCCCATTATCGGTAGAAGGACCGTCCGCAATAGTATCCCCCGCTTTGACTTCATCCCCCTTATTTACAATGGGACGCTGGTTCACGCAGGTTCCTTGGTTGGACCGCATAAACTTAATCAGATTATAAACATCCGCCTTACCTTCTGTGTTGCGAATCACAATTTCACTGGAGGATACCTTTTCTACCACACCATCATTTTTTGCTAAGATTACAACGCCAGAATCTTTTGCCGCTTTATATTCCATACCGGTTCCGATAATCGGCGCTTCCGGTTTCAGTAGCGGCACAGCTTGTCTTTGCATATTGGATCCCATCAATGCACGGTTCGCATCGTCGTTTTCAAGGAACGGAATCATTGCCGTCGCAACAGAAACGAACTGTTTGGGCGATACGTCAATATAATCAATGTCTTTGGTTTCCACTTCCAAAATGTCATGGCTGATACGTGCAGCAGTTTTTTTGTTGAGAAAATGTCCTTTTTCGTCCAGCGGTTCATTCGCCGGTGCTACTACATAACCATCTTCTTCATCCGCCGTCATGTAAACAATTTCATCCGTTACAACGCCTTTTTCCTTGTCCACTCTGCGATATGGCGCTTCAATAAATCCATATTCATTCACGCGCGCATAGGTCGACAGTGAGTTAATAAGACCAATGTTCGGTCCTTCAGGCGTCTCAATCGGACACATTCTGCTATAGTGCGAATAGTGGACGTCACGCACCTCGAATCCTGCACGTTCTCTGGAAAGACCGCCCGGTCCGAGTGCACTAAGTCTTCTCTTATGTGTCAATTCACCCAATGGGTTGATTTGGTCCATGAACTGCGACAACTGGGAACTTCCAAAAAATTCCTTAATTGTTGCCACAACAGGACGAATATTTATCAGGTTCTGTGGGGAAGCTACATCTAAATCCTGAATCGTCATACGCTCCCGTACCACACGTTCCATTCTCGCCAAGCCAACGCGGAATTGGTTTTGCAGCAATTCGCCCACACTGCGCAAACGACGATTCCCCAAATGGTCAATATCATCCACATTACCAACACCCATATCCAACGCCGATACATAATTGATGGATGCCATGATATCATCAATGGTAATATGTTTCGGAACGAGTTCATCCTGACGCTGTTTCAGTGCTGTCAGAATGTCCTCTTCTGTTTTATTTTCCTCTAAAATTTCTTTCAGCACAGGCTGATAGACCCGTTCGGTGATTTCTAATTTGCTGACATCAAACTCCAGCACATGCGACAGACTAACCGTGTTGTTTGAAAGCACAACCACTTCTGTGCCATCCACAT
The DNA here is from genome assembly GCA_949739095.1 of uncultured Clostridia bacterium. Taxonomy (GTDB): domain Bacteria; phylum Bacillota; class Clostridia; order RUG12999; family RUG12999; genus JAAWTG01. The sequence continues at coordinate 2,924 of CATIYX010000312.1, forward strand.
TCAGCACCACGCGCGATACACCTGCATCTGCAATTTTTTGTGCCGTTTCCCGCGTAATTATATCGTCTGTACCTGCCAAAATTTCCCCACTATATTCATCAACAATGGGCTGTGCAGGTTTATAACCGACAATACGGGGATTCATGCTCATTTTTTTGTTTACTTTATAACGCCCAACGCGCGCAAAATCATAGCGTCTGTCATCAAAAAACATGTTGTTAATCAATGTTTTTGCACTATCAACTGTAGGCGGTTCGCCCGGACGCACCTTTTTATAAATTTCAATCAGTGCTTCCGCTTCATTCGTCACACTATCTTTTTCCATTGTCGCCACAATCTTGGGATCCTCGCCAAACAATTCCAGCATCTGTTCATTGGTTTCAATTCCCAATGCGCGAATTAATGTTGTGACCGGCATTTTTCTTGTTTTATCCAGACGCACCGAAAAAATATCATTAGAGTCCGTCTCATATTCCAACCATGCGCCACGGTTTGGAATCACAGTTGACGCATACAGTTTTTTTCCACCGCGGTCATGTTCATAAGAATAGTACATACCCGGCGAACGCACCAACTGGCTGACGATAACACGTTCCGCCCCGTTGATAATAAACGTTCCCTGTTCCGTCATCAGCGGAAAATCTCCCATGAAAATTTCCTGCTCTTTAATTTCTCCTGTTTCACGGTTAATTAAACGCACTTTTACCCGCAGCGCTACCGCATAGGTCGCATCACGTTCTTTACACTCTGCTATATCATATTTCGGCGTCGTGTCGAAATAATAATCATAGAACTCCAGACTCAAATTACCAGAGTGATCCGTGATTGGAGATACGTCGTGAAACACCTCCCTTAGCCCATGAGTCAAAAACCAATCGTA
>CATIYX010000313.1 GCA_949739095.1 uncultured Clostridia bacterium
CCGCCGGTAGGGAATCACACCCTGCCCCGAAGACAATCATTATTTGATTTTCTGTTACCAATATATGCTTTCAGGCAGCTTATATTGCCACATTAATTTTATTATACAACTTTTTGTTTCCAATTGCAAGAAAATTTTGCGGAAATGCGACTTGATTTTTATTGGTTTAAAATAGATATAAATAGGAAGTGGATTTCTACTTGACGAATGGACAAAGTTGCGATACAATAGAATATAAGCATGGACGATGGGGAACGTTGTCCTAGAAAAACAGGAGGGGAAACAAATGGATAAAGAACAAGTATTAACCAGAATTAAAGATGTTGGCGTTGTCGCAGTTGTCAGAGCGGAAAATAGCGACCAGGCAAAGCGGATTACTGACGCATGTATTGAAGGTGGCATTGCTGCAATTGAAATGACATTCACTGTGCCGGGTGCACATAAAGTCATTGAAGAACTGGCAAAAACCTATACCAGTGACCAGATTATTTTGGGAGCAGGAACGGTTATGGACCCAGAGACGGCGCGTATTGCGATTTTGTCTGGTGCGGAATATATTGTCAGCCCATATTTGAACCTGAATACAATTAAACTTTGTAACCGTTACCGTCTGCCCTGTATGCCGGGCGTTATGTCCATCACAGAAGCAGTGACAGCAATGGAAGCGGGTGCGGATATCATTAAATTATTCCCAGGCGAAGCATTTGGTCCCAAGATGATTAAAGCAATTAAAGGTCCTATTCCGTATGCAAAAATTATGCCGACTGGCGGCGTGAGTGTAGATAATGTAGACGAGTGGATTAATAATGGTGCTTCTGCAGTAGGCGTAGGTGGCGCACTCACTGCAGGTGCAAAGACCGGCGATTACAAATCCATCACAGAAATCGGTAAACAGTTCATTGAAAAAGTAAAAGCAGCAAGAGCATAAACAATAAAAAGCTACATAGATAAAAAGGAGAGATTAATTACTATGGCGAAAAAAGCAGTCACCTTTGGTGAAATTATGATGAGATTACAGACGCCGGGATACCAGAGATTTATCCAGGCAGATTCTTTTGATATGGTATTTGGCGGCGGTGAAGCAAACGTAGCTGTTTCCTTGTGCAATTTTGGCATTGACGCGGCATTTGTGACCAAATTGCCGGCAAACCCGATTGGAAATGCTTGTGTGGCAGAATTGAGAAAACACGGCGTGAATACAGAAAATATTGCGCGCGGCGGCGAACGCGTTGGTATCTATTTTGTAGAAAAAGGCGCTTCTCAAAGAGCATCTAACGTGGTATATGACCGGGCACATTCTTCTATTTCCACAGCAAAAACAGGAGATTTTGATTGGGATGCTATTTTTGATGGTGTGGAATGGTTCCATTTTACAGGTATTACACCGGCGTTGTCTGATGATGCTGCGGCGCTGTGTCTGGAAGCTTGTAAAAAGGCAAAAGAAAAAGGCGTAACAATTAGCTGCGACCTGAACTTCCGCAAAAAATTGTGGAGC
>CATIYX010000314.1 GCA_949739095.1 uncultured Clostridia bacterium
ATAGAATTACCAAAATAGAAACAGAAAAGCATAGCACAGAAAGGACTGGCGTATGTGCGCATAGGGATTCTTGGGGGTACGTTTGACCCTATTCATAACGGACATATCATGATTGCGCAGCAAGCTATCCATGAACTGGACTTGGAGCGACTGATTCTGTTGCCGGCAGGACAGCCGTACCATAAGGAGACGGACGGCGCGGACAAACAGACGCGTTATGAAATGACATGTCTGGCAGCAAAAGAATTTGGCTTTGCAATGAGTGATTTTGAAATCAAGCGGGAGAAACCGTCCTATACGGTGGAATCCATGAAATATTTTAAATCGGTCTATCCAGATGACACGCTAGTGTTTATCGTTGGAGCGGATTCACTGGACTATGTGGACAAATGGGTAGATAGTGAAACACTTCTTTCCATGGTGGAAATCGCAGCAGCGGGACGCAGCGGCGAAGAGATGGAAACAAAAAAATTAAAATTGGAGCGGGAGTTTCAGGCGGTGATACATCTGCTGCATAATGAACGGGCAGATATATCATCCAGTATGATTCGGGAGCGCATCCGAAAAGGGGAACCGGTGCAGCAATTTCTCCCGGAATCGGTTTGGACTTACTTAAAGGAGCATCAAGTATACAAAACAAAAGCGGACGGGGGCTGTGACAATTGTTGGAGAGCATGAAACAGGAGCTGCGGCAAATGCTGTCACCAAAGCGGTATGCGCATTCGATTGGAGTGATGAACCTGTCGAAGGAGCTTGCGCAGCGCCATGGTTGCAGTGTGGAAAAAGCAGAAGTTGCAGGACTGCTACATGACTGTGCTAAAGAACTGGACGAGACGGAAACTAGACAGATTTTGGACAGTCTGGGCAGTCAGGTAGATGCGCTGACGAGAAGTATGCGTAGCCTGTGGCATGCACCGGCAGGCGCAGTTTTATGCAAAGAAAAATTTGGCATTGACGATGATGAAATCTATGAAGCTGTGTTTTACCACACGATTGGGAAACCAGAGATGAATCGTTTGAGCGAGATTATCTACATAGCGGACCTGACTGAGGAAGGGCGCGATGCGTATTTGCCATGGGCGCCTGCTATGCGAGAGCTTGCAAAGAAGGATTTGCAGGGCGCGCTTGTCGGCGTTATCGACAGAACCATGTATTCTTTGATTGAACAGCATAAATGCATCCATCCGCTGACGGTAGAAGTAAGAAACAGAGCGTTACAAAAACGATGAGAAGGAAGATGTTTGATGGATAAATGGAATATGGAAGAGACAATTTATGCGCCGACCAAAAAGCATAAGAAAAAATGGCGTATCAAAAATAAAAAACGGTTTGTATTATGTATTGTATTAGCAGTCATTTTGTTGCTGGGCGCTGCTGTTGTTGGCGCATATTACTATGTAAAATCCAAAATTCCCAACGGCGGAGAAGATGTTGGATTGTTCAACATGTTTTCGCAGTCGGTGCCGGAGAAGACCAACATTTTGTTTATGGGTGTTGACAAAGATGGATACCGCAGCGATTTTATGATGGTGGCAAACTACGATACGAATACCAAACAGATCAATGCGATGCAGATTCCGCGGGACACTTATGTGCCTGGCAACGGACGCAATGACAAGAAAATCAACTCTGCTTATTTCAGTGGTTTTGAGCAGACACAATATGAAGTGAACCTTGCACTGGGCATTGAGGTGCAAAAATATGTAACAGTAGATACGGCGGGATTTCGCAAGTTAGTGGATGCGATTGGTGGTGTTGACTTTGAAGTGCCGTTTGATATGGACTATGAGGACCCGACACAGGATTTATATATTCATCTGAAAAAAGGAATGCAGCATTTGGACGGCGACAAAGCGGAACAGTTTGTGCGCTGGCGCAAAAATGCGGATGGCAGTGTGGGTCCCTATGGCGGAAGCGACCTTGGACGGATGGATGCACAGAAAGATTTTTTGATGGCAGTTGCAGCGAAAGCAATGCAGCTCAAAAATGTGATGAAGATTCCGGAATTTTTGGATATTCTGGAAGAAAACGTGGATACCAACTTGACGTTAGGAGAAATGATGGCATATGCCACAGAATTTATGAACAACTTGAGTTTGGAGAATATTCATTTCCATGTTTTACCGGGCGAAAGTCAATATTTTAATCATTTATGGTATTTTATGCCGGATGTAGACGAGGCGAAACCGTTGATTGATCAATATTTTTATGGTATGAAAACCAAGCCGGCAAAACCAGCAGCCACAGGAAAAGCATCGGAAAAAGAAGTGCCGATGCAGGAGGACGAGCCATTAGAAAACAGTCCGACGCCAATCAAGCGGACACCAGCGCCGACAGCGTCTTCGGACAGCAAAGCAACAGATACATCAGAAAACCCGAAACACACGGCAACACCGAAAGAAACAGAGGACCCGGAGCCTACAAAGAAGCCTGTGAATACGGAAGAACCGGAGCAGGCGGAAAAACCAGTGCAGACAGAAAAACCGCCTATCCAGACGCCGGCGCAGACTGGTGAGGCAATTGGTGAGGTGAGAGGTCCGCAGCAGGAAGCTGCATAAAAAAGCTTATGGAAACAGGAGGACACAGCATGGAATCAAGAGAATTGGCTGTTAAAATTGCAGCGGTGCTCGACAAGAAAAAGGCAATGAACTTAAAGGTTTTGGATATTCGTGAACTGACGACATTGGGGGATTATTTCGTCATTTGTAACGGAACTTCATCCACACATATTAAAGCATTGGCAGACGAAGCAGAGTTTCAACTGAAACAGGAAGGTGTTATGCCGAACCACAGTGAAGGTTATGCCAGCGCATCATGGATTTTATTGGATTATGGTAGCGTGATTGTTCATGTATTTACGCCGGATGCCAAAGATTTTTATTCGCTGGAACGTCTATGGTCGGACGCGCCGGAAGTGGCGCTGCAAGGCGGCGGGGAAGCGTAAACTATATATAAAAAAGGGGTTAGAGGTTTTATGGAATACAAGTTTAGCGATATTGAAAAAAAATGGCAAGCGCATTGGTATAAGGAAGAGACCTTCAAATGTGAAAAGGATAAAACTAAACCGAAATATTATGTGTTGGTAGAATTTCCATATCCTTCGGGACAGGGACTGCATGTAGGTCATCCGCGTAGTTATACCGCGCTGGATATTGTTGCACGTAAAAAACGGATGGATGGATACAATGTGCTTTATCCGATTGGCTGGGACGCGTTTGGTCTACCGACAGAAAACTATGCCATTAAAAATAAAATTCATCCCAAAAAGGTGACGCGTGATAATATTGCGAATTTCAAACGACAGCTACAAAGTCTGGGATTTTCCTTTGACTGGTCGAAAGAAATCAACACCACCGACCCAGAATATTATAAATGGACACAGTGGATTTTTCTCCAATTGTTCAAAAAGGGATTGGCATATAAACAGGAAATGCCTATCAACTGGTGTACAAGTTGCAAGGTAGGTTTGGCAAATGAAGAAGTGGTAAACGGTGTTTGCGAACGCTGTGGCAGTGAAGTGGTGCAGCGCAACAAAAGCCAATGGATGCTGAAAATCACAGAATATGCCGGTCGTTTGATTGACGATTTAGCGGATACAGATTATATTGAAAAAGTGAAAATTCAGCAGAAAAACTGG
>CATIYX010000315.1 GCA_949739095.1 uncultured Clostridia bacterium
AATTTCCGACTGGTTAAATGATTCTACCATAATCAGTCGTTCCCGCAGCGAAATTTTGCGGCGCAGCAAAAAGGAAACCAGACACGCCATGGTGATAAAACCCAAACCGCCAATTTGAATCAACGCCAAAATAATCAGTTGTCCAATTATGTTCCAATGTGCCGCTGTATCCACTACCACCAACCCTGTTACGCAGGTTGCACTGGTCGCCGTAAACAGTGCGTCAAGAAACGGCGTACCTGCACCGCTTTTTGTGCAAAACGGCAGCGAAAGCAATACAGAGCCTGTCAAAATCACTGCCATAAATCCAAAGATGATAATTTGTGTTGGCCGCAGCAGCGCCGACAGGCTTCTGCGGTTTTGAATGAACTGTCGTATTTTGTTCAACTCTCGTGTCCCCCGCTTTGTATCAATTCCGCAACTATTGTTTGCTCTCTTGCGTGGTTTTATCCGTTTATCCCATATTATTTCTATGAAAATAAATCTGTCTGTAGATTTTCAAATCGTATGTATTTCCCAAATTAACAACACTATTTTAAAAAATGAAAAAACGATTCCATCAAAGAAAGCCGCCCTACGGCGGCTTTATCGCAAGGAGACGGTAGGCAAAAAGCCTGTCCTTCCTCTCTTTCTTTCGCATCCCTTAGCAGAGACTGTTCCGCTAACATCTAAGCATAGAAAAAACTACCTCATGACATTTGCCTCTTCCAGCACTTTCCCTGCGGAAAGAAAGTTTCCGTCCTGAATCTTTTTTACAGAGCTGCTTTTGCTTTTTCTACCAATACGGTAAACGCAGCAGGGTCTGCAATTGCGATTTCAGAAAGCATTTTACGGTTCATTTCAACCCCAGCCAGTTTCAGACCGTGCATAAACGTAGAATAGTTCATGCCGTTCATTTTTGCTGCAGCACTGATACGTGTAATCCACAGACGGCGGAAATCACGTTTACGTAGTTTTCTGCCGGTATATGCATATACCAAAGATTTCATCACTGCCTGCTTCGCGGTTTTATATAATTTCGATTTTGCACCGAAATATCCTTTTGCCATTTTCAGAACTCTTTTATGTTTTTTTCTGGTTGCCAATGCACCTTTTACT
>CATIYX010000316.1 GCA_949739095.1 uncultured Clostridia bacterium
AAAATGCAGTTGCACTATCGCCTAACTTTTGACGACGAAGGACTTCCCATGTTCTATGTGTTCGACACCTGCCGCGACTTTTTGCGGACGGTGCCGTCGCTGGTCTATGACCCCATGGACTGCGAGGACGTGGATACCTCAGCGGAGGATCATATCTATGATGAGACGCGCTATTTTTTGATGTGCGATCCCATCAAGGCGCCGAAGCCTAAGGCAGTGCAAAATGTTCCGCTGTTCAATCCGCTTGCCTAGACACAAAAAAATCAGCCGGAGCATTCTCCGGCTGATTTTTTATTTTTGGAAAAGTGCATAGCCTGCTTCCATTTACCCATTCACCGGTAGAATCATCAGATTCTTTCAGCTAAAGTATCACGCTGTCAAAACAATCGGCACCAACAGATATATCCCTTTTCACGCTTCCTCCCGCTGCCACAAAACGGTGCCGTCCTCCAGCGATATTTTCTTCGGAACGCAGGCTAGCGATATTTCAATGGAAGCTTCATAAATTTCCACAGAATCGTCATTCCCTTCCTGCAATATCTCTACTTCATTTACACCTGCTGAATATTCGCCAATGTAATCATCATCGCCCGGTTCTGTATCCGTTTCACACATACCTGTAAATGACTTACATTTTACCTTGAGACCATTTCCCCACTCAATCATAATCGGATCCTTTTCATACCAATCATCAATCACATAAATTAATTTTTTGTATTCCTGTTCATTCACTATCCGTCACTCCTTCTATTATTCATCTACAAAATCTCTTGGTTTGGCCGGAACAATTTGCGCATTTCCCTTGCTGTCATAATGGATTGTTCCTCGCGTGGTATCATAATATTTCCCTGTTTTTTCATGATAATATTTCCCAATAACTTTTCCATAATCAACTACTTCCTTATGTCTTCCATAAAATTCACCTTTCCCTGCACCTTCTTTTAGCAACACATGGGGGGTCCGTCAAAATACTCGGATGTTTCCCATTTTTTATTTGCTGCTTATAATTATTGGTTCCTTCAATGTGTTTGTTTCCCTTCATGAATTTTTGCGTTGCTACGGCTTCCCTTGGTTCCTTTGAACAAACCGCTTGTTCCTTTTCCCATTATGACGGCGCCTTCCCTCTGCGAATGCCGTCATAATCTATTATTTTCTTGACCATGCGTATCGACCTCTTTCCAATCGTTTACGCAGACCAAGCCAGAACCCTAAGTCTTTTTCTTCATCATTCTGTGACACTATTTTTATATAAATAATACCACAATTGTATTATACCACAAGTAAAAATGCTTGCTTGCAAGGGCATTTTTACGCCGTGGTTCAATCATATAGGCGTGCATCGCACGCAGCGGCAAAGCCGCTAAACCTTGCATCGCAAGGTTTCTATAATTATTATACCACATTGTAACTTTTCGGCGCGGTAAAAGCGGCGATGGCACCATCTTAAAATTCTCGTTTTTCACAAAAAGCAAGGCATTTCAGCTGCTTCATAGCGCACCAAAACGGCAAACCGCCGATTTTCTTTTGTGGAAAATGCCAAAAGTAAAAAATTTCAAAAAAAGAACCTGCCGCATGACAGGTTCTTTTTTTATCTTCTTTTATATTCGTTTCATGTAGCGCAAAAATTCCTGCACGTTTTCGTTTTCCATGGTGTAACCTCCACGTCCGAATGCCGGCAGATACCGCTCCCGAAACGCTTGCCATGACGCCGCTTCCGCGCCCGGCTGGATAGGATAAAACAACAACCTGTTTTGCTGTGCTGCATCTAAATCGCCCAGCGCATCGCCTACCATGAGAATTTCCGCGCCGGTCTGCTCTTTCAGCTTCGCCAGACACTGTGCTTTGGTGCCGCTTTCCTGTCCATGGAACCATTTCACACAGCTTGCTATGCCAAACTTTTGCCATTCCGCGCGAATTTGTTCCTCCTTTGCAGAGGACACAACCGCAACGTCCGCCAATTCCGCCGCCGCGTGCACTGCCGCCGCCGCGCCGGAAAACGGCACAATCTTGTCTCCGATTTCCCGCGTCATTTGGTTCACCCTCCGCGACCATTGCAGCGCATGCTCCAGTGTTTCATTTCCGGCACTGTCCTTTTCCAGCAGCTTCTCCGAAAGCGCCGGTGTGGTGTTACACCACGTCCGCAGCGCCTCCTGTGACGGTATAGATTGACCCATCTGCCGTAAATTTTCAAATACCTCCACTAAGCCCCAAAACCGGTTGATGCCGCGGGTTGGCGCATAGAGGTTCACACGGTTCCATTCTGCAAGGAACGTGTCCTTCATATCCTGTAGTCCATAGACTTCCACCGCCGCCGGACCGAAACAATACCGGTGCTTGGGCTCCATTGCATTCAGCACACAGCCGTCCGAGTCAAAGGCGATAATCCGTTTTTGTTCCACTGTGAATCGCCCCTTTCCGCCTCAGTCCTCAAATTCCATCCGGTAGTGAACCGGATATTGTCCCTCCGGCTGCATATCACCATAGAGCACCTTCGCTGTGCACCTGATGTTGTCCGGCGAGGTCGCCAGCGTCAACAAAATATTGCGCGCATTTTTCGGAATGGACAGCGGATAGGGCGTGTTGGTCACCAAAATAAACTTTTTATCCGCATGCGCGCGGAACAAGTCCTCCAAATATGCCGCGTTGCCGTTTTTGCCGCGGATATAGTGGCTGGTGATAATCACTGTGTCGTAGCTGGCAAGATTTGCTTCAATCGCGTCCTTATCCTCCTGCGTATAGTCGAAATCCGTTTCCAGATATTCCACATTGGCGCCGCCTGCAAGGCAATGCCGGAACAGCATACCCGGGTGCCAATGGATGTTGTTTGGCGACTGCGTCATTTGCTCCACAACCAGAATTTTTTCCTCTTTGTTCAACGGGAATATGCTGTCCGCATCACGCTGAATCAGCACGCTTTTCTTTGCCACAAGCCGACTCAGCGCCTGAATCCGCGCGTCATGAATATATGTTTCCGGCGCGTCATATTGTTCCACTTTGGCATGGAACATACCATATTCATATTTCAGGTTTAAGACGCGGTATACTTTTTCATCCAATGCTTCCATGGAAATTCTGCCGGATTCCACAAAGCTGCGAATCGCGTCTACCGTTTCTCCTACCAAACTGTTCTCCGCTTTCATCAGCACCAAGTCCGCCCCTGCTTCCAGCGCCAGCGCGCAGGCATTTGCCACGCCATAGCGCAGCGCAATGCCGCCCATGGTCATGCTGTCGGTGGTGATAACGCCTTCAAATCCCATTTTCTCCCGCAACAGCCCCTGCAAAATCTTGGGCGATACCGTTGCCACGTTG
>CATIYX010000317.1 GCA_949739095.1 uncultured Clostridia bacterium
GCTTTCTCACACAGTTTACATCCAATACAGCCCGCGCTGCACACATCTTTCATGAACGAGCCTTTATCTTTGTTGGTACAGGCTACAAAATATTTTTTCCGTGCCGACACAACTTCAATCAAATGCCGCGGACAGACAGCCGCGCACCCGCCGCAGCCATAGCATTTGCCTTCATCCACTTGCGCCACGCCATCCACAATGGAAATTGCCTGATATTCACATGCCTGTACGCAGCTTCCCAGCCCTAGACATCCATAGGCACAAACTTTGGAACCACCTGCCACTTTGCTGACCGATTCACAGTTTTCCAGTCCATGGAATTCAAATTTCATCGGTGCATGTTCACAGTCTCCGGCGCATTTCACACGCGCAGTTTTTCTTTCAAAGGAAGCTTTCACACCCATAATTTCCGATACCTTTGCCGCACACGCCGCGCCGCCTACTGTACAAGAAGCAGGGACTGCTCCTTTTTCCACAACCGCCGTAGCAAATGCGCTGCATCCAGCAAATCCACAGCCACCGCAGTTTGCACAAGGCAGCGTTTCCATGATTTTTTGAATCCGTATATCGCGCTCTACTTTAAAAACCTTGGACGCCAGTCCCAATCCCAGCCCAAAAAGTACGCCAAGACCGCCCAGCACTAAAACAGCATATAAAATTTCCATTTTGATTCTCCTTCCTTATCAGCCCAGTTTCAGCCCCTGGAATCCGAAGAAAGCCAGAGAAATCAACGCCGCCGCAATCAATGCGCTGGGAAACCCTTTCAGCACTTCTGGAATGTCGCTGGTTTCCAGCCGTTCCCGCACGCCGGAAAAGAGTACAATTGCCAACGTAAAACCAATACCCGCTGCCAGTCCAAATACAACAGTTTCTACAAAATCGTATCCTTTTTGCTGTGTCAGAATTGCCGCACCCAAAACAGCGCAGTTTGTTGTTATCAGCGGCAAATAGATACCCAGCGAATCATAGAGCGCCGGAGACAATTTTTCCAGCGCCATTTCCACAAATTGCACCAACGCCGCAATCACTAAAATAAACGCAATAGTCTGTAAATATTCCAAATGCAGCGGCTCCAGCAAGAACTTTTGCACCAGCCAGGTCATAGCCGAAGAAATCGTCATAACAAACATGACCGCGCCGCCCATACCGACCGCTGTTTTCGTCTGTTTGGATACGCCCAAAAACGGACAAATCCCCAAAAACTTCACCAATACAAAGTTTTCTACCAAAATAGCAGTCAGGGAGATGACCATGATATTTGTAAAATAACTCATACTTTCTTCCCTGCCTTTCTGGCGCTGATAGCTTTACGCACTGCGCCCACAACTGCAATAATGATACCCAGCGTCAAAAATCCACCCGGCGGCAAAATCATAATCGTTGCTCCTTGGAATCCTTCTCCAAACAGTGGAATACCGCAGAAAGATCCATTTCCCAAAATCTCACGCACAGAGGCAACCAAAATCAGGGAAGCTGTGAATCCTAGCCCCATACCAACACCGTCCATCATGGAATCCAGCACCGTATTTTTAGAAGCAAACGACTCCGCTCGCGCCAAAATGATACAGTTTACCACAATCAGCGGAATAAACACCCCAAGTGACCTGTTCAGCGCCGGCACATACGCCTCCAACAGCATTTGTACCAGTGTAACAAATCCGGCGATAATTACAATATATGCCGCAATTCTGATTTTATCAGGTATACATTTTTTCAATAAGGAAATCACTACATTAGAGCCAATCAACACAAATGTCGCTGCCAGCCCCATACCGATTGCATTGTTGACCGATGTTGTGACCGCCAATGTCGGACACATACCGAGCAGCAATACTAACGAAGGGTTTTCACGAATCAGTCCATTGATTAAAATACTGAGTTTTTTATTCACCTGCCGCACCTCCCGCTTCTTCCAATAATGGGCGAACCGTCTCCAGCGCAGCATTTACACCGCTCGTTACAGCGCGCGATGTGATAGTCGCACCGCTGATTGCCTCAATGTCCCCACCGTCTTTATTGACCTGTGCAGGTCCCGTGAGTCCATCATATTGTTTTTTGAATTTATCCTCATTTGCCAGTGCACCCAGTCCTGGCGTTTCACTGCTTTCGGTAATGCTGACGCCCTGCACGCTGCCGTCTTTCTCAATACCAACCATCATCACAATCGGTCCACCATATCCGCTTGGCTGCGTCTGCACACAATATCCGACAGTTTCACCTGAAGCGTCCTTGCCGACATAAAGCGTTGTCACTATGGCATCCACACCTTCCGGTGTCATTTCTTCAAAATTCTGCGCCGCTGGCAGCACCTGAGACAATGCGTTTGTAATCTCTTTTGCCTTTGCCGCCGCAATGGTGTCTTTGGTGAAAAAGTTCGCCACCGATAGAAGCAGTCCCACCGACAGCGCAATAATACCCAACACGATACCTGGTTTTAAAACACTGTTGCTCATGCAAAAATCAACGACTTTTCTGATGGTGCAACCAACCTTTTTGATTATACCTTTCACACTGTCTGTATTAAAAGAGTTACTCATGCTGTTTCGGCACCTCCTTTTTTCCGTAAGGATGGTTTTTTCCGCCTATATCCATAGACGCGCGGCATAGTGTGCCGTTCAATCAGCGGTCCCGCAACGTTCATCATCAAAATGGAATAGGAAACGCCCTCCGGATAGCCACCAATGAGTCGAATCACAGTGGTAATCAAGCCGCAGCCAATGCCGAACAACAATTGTCCCAGCGGCGTTGACGGTGTTGTCGTATAGTCCGTTGCCATGAAAAACGCACCCAAAAATAATCCGCCGGAAAATAGATGATAGCCCATGATTTGCATACGTTCTCCAAAGCCACCGTCTGTACCAAAAATGAAAGTCAACACTGCGACCGTGCCGATAAAGGCTGCCGGAATCCGGATTTTAATCACACGCCGCGCCAGTAGATATAATCCACCGAGCAACAGCAACACAGCCGAGGTTTCACCAATACAGCCGCCAACATGTCCCAGCACCAGCTGCATCAGTTCCGGCATTTCTTCCAGATTGCCTGTTTTCAGCAGCGCAAGCGGCGTTGCCGTTGTTTGCGCGTCCATGCCAAACAGCGAGGCGGATACCCACGTCGTCATATTACCTGCAAATGCTGCCAGCAAGAAAGCACGTCCCGCCAAAGCAGGGTTCATAAAATTATGTCCCAATCCACCAAACACCTGTTTTGCAATGATAATCGCAAACGCCGCGCCTATCGCCACCATCCAAAGCGGCAATGTCGGCGGCAGATTATATGCCAAAAGCAGTCCTGTCACGACTGCGCTCATGTCCCCGATACTGATTGGTTTTTTAAACAGCCATTGCCACAACATTTCGCAAAGCACACAGGTTGCAACAGAAACCAGAATCACCATCAGTGCGCGGATACCAAAAAAGAATACGCCGCAAACGCCTGCCGGAAGCAGTGCAAAAATCACGTCCAGCATAATGCCGCGAACGCTTTCTCCGCTATGTAAATGCGGCGAAGATGTTACTTGTCCGTTCATGGAATCCATTCTCCTCCTTTATGTTCTTGCAACTGCGTGCTGTTTTGCCATCCGAATTCCCTCCAGCAAATACCGGTGGGACGGACAGCTATAAGTGCA
>CATIYX010000318.1 GCA_949739095.1 uncultured Clostridia bacterium
ATTCCAATCACAGAGAGGAAGTGAATCGTTGTTTGTTGCCGAAGTGATATCAAAGCATGATTTGCATACATTATATGATTTTATGAACGGGCATTTGCAAGAGGTTCCAGTGCAAATCGTGATGGAGGAGGACGGACGCGGAAGCTGTATGAAAGTCTATGCAGATGCGCAGAATGAAGAGCGTGTACGGAACTTGTTGGCGCAGGGCACGTCCGAATTTATTATACAGGAATTAGAAAATAGTGAAATTTATCATATTATCAAAAAGGGGTATCATTTTTTTGATACTTTTGAAAAAGTGGAGCTTATGCAGGATGTGAAAAAAGCGCTGGGCAGAAGCGATGTGACAGGAGAATTGTTTCTTATCCGGCGCAAAAAATTGGTTGCAAACGCTATTATGCGTTACCTACAAGGAAAACAGAGTCTTAATGTGGATGGATTTGTCCGATTCCGTGCGAAAGAATATTTGATGGAACTGGAAGATTTTATCGACCAGACAGCGGATGAATTTATTACCATGCAGGAATATGAAAGTTTTCTGGAGCTGCTGCGTTATTTTGTAAGCATTCAGGACCAGGCGGTTGCCCATATACATGTTGTAGCACGACCAAATGGCGAATATCTTTTGCTAGACGGCGATGGATATGAAATCATCAGCCGTGAGGTAGATGAATTCATTGAAGATATGGATATTGGAGAAAATGAATATGACGATATTCTATTGTCCTCTTTGATTGTACTGGCACCGGGCGTTATCACGCTGCATAATCCGTCTTTTGCACCGCCGCAGCTGCGTACAACGCTGGAACAAATTTTTACGGGACGCGTCAGGTTGTGTCAGGAATGTGCGTTATGCCAGATGGGAAGGGACACAAATTTACATTAATATAAATTTACCAAAAGCGGAAAACATTTGTTTTCCGCTTTTTCTATAAAATTTTTATGATGGTATATACTAGACATATCAATTAATTCGAGGTGAATCCATATGAAATATAAGGCGGGAATTGTTTTTTTCTGCCTGTTGCTAGTCTTAACAGGGTGTGAAGAAAATTTGCAGCAGCCGCCAGTTTCCACCACGCCACCGGCACAGTCGGAGTCGCGGCAGCAAGAAGCAGAGCAGCAAGAGAAGCAGCAGGAGGCAGAACAACAGGAAGCGCAAAGACAGCAGGAAATGCAAAGAGAACAAGAAACACAGCAACAGGCGGAACAACAAGCACAGCAGCAGGCGGAGCAACAACAGCAAGCAGAACAAAACCAGCCTAAAACCGTTAGCAGAGAACTGGCGCGTTACGGTTCGGAAATGACTAACAGAAAGAAAAATAGACTTAAAAATATCCGTTTAGCGATTGGACAGGTCAACGGATATGTGATGGAAAGCGGAGAGACGATTTCTTTCAATGAATTGGTAGGACCTACTACGCCGGAGCGGGGATTTGTCAAAGCGACAGTTTACATTGATGGTGAAGAAACGGAAGACTATGGCGGTGGTATATGCCAACTAAGCAGCACGCTGTATAATGCAGCGATGGAAGCCGGGCTTGAAATCGTAGAACGACATCCACACAAGGGTGGGACAGTTCACTATGTGCCGGCGGGCAGAGACGCCACAGTTTCCTATGGCGGCGTGGACCTGAAGGTGAAAAATACCAAACCGTTTCCGGTGAAAATCTATGCATCCATGGATAAAAACGGTGTCTATGTAGCACTGAAGTCTATTGAACAAGAATAGGCACAGAAGAAGATTAAATATAAATGAAATACGGAACATTATTAATTGACGCGCAGGGAAATAACCGGCGCGTTTATTTTTTTGCTGTGGGTAGAGAAGTATTAAGCTGACGGAAATTGAACCACGCACGGCACATGGGGCGGGCTCCCGTCAGCTTACATAGCTTTGTATAAAAAAGAGGCAGCCCGATTCATTTTGAATCGGGCTGCCCTGCTCTATTCTAAAACACTGAACCTCCGCGTTTTTTTAAAGAGTAGATTGTTTTATTTTACAATAACAATTTCTTTTACTTCATCTTTGAAGATACGGATGAAGACTCTCTGCTCTGCTTCGCTGTCATATCTTTCGATATCGGCCGCGCTTGCTACACGGATTTTATCCTGGTTTTTAGAAGAGTCATATTCGTAGATAGTAACGTCTGTCAAAGAGTAGTTGTTGATTTCGCCACCGTCTACTGTTACGTTGATGGAGGAAGTGAACTTCTTATCAACTTTACCGTAGATGGTCTGCAGACCGTCATCAGTGGATTTATCGAACTCGGTTGTTTTCTGAGTGATATCGAACAGAACGTTAACCGTATCGATTTCGCCTCTGGTGTTGGTGTTGAACTGGATAACGTCACCCTGTTCCAGCATTTTGCCTTCTTTTGTGAACACGCCTGCTTTGTCGCTCAGGAAGGAAACGTATTCGCCTTTGTGGTAGACGTATACTTTTTCAACATCTTCGCCGCGGTCGTTGGTCACTTTCGCGATTTTATCAATCACTGCGATAGG
>CATIYX010000319.1 GCA_949739095.1 uncultured Clostridia bacterium
ATTGGTTTATATTGCAGTGGCAACCAAGGAAAAAACGGTGTGCCGGGAATTTCATTTCCCGGGAAATCGTTTAAAAATACGGACATTAACAATGAAAAATGCACTGAAAATGGTCTTAGACCAAGTGAAATAGGAGGGAACATACGATGGCGGTAAAAAAAGCAAATGATGTAGAAAACAAAAAGGCGGAAGCACTGGATAGTGTATTTGCACAACTAGAGAAACAGTATGGAAAAGGCAGCGTTATGCGCATGGGTGACCAGAAATATCAGCAGGTAGACACCATTTCCACAGGCAGTATTGCGCTGGATAATGCTTTGGGAATTGGCGGTATTCCGCGTGGCAGAATTGTTGAAATCTACGGACCGGAGTCCTCAGGAAAAACGACAATTTCGCTACATATTATTGCGCAGGCGCAGAAAAACGGCGGAGAAGTGGCGTTTATTGACGCAGAACATGCGTTGGACCCGATTTATGCAGGAAAACTAGGCGTAGACATTGACCGGTTGATTGTGTCCCAGCCGGATAACGGTGAACAGGCGCTGGAAATTGCAGAAGCATTGGCACGCAGCGGCGCGGTAGACGTCATTGTCATTGACTCGGTTGCGGCATTGGTGCCCAAGGCGGAAATTGAAGGGTTGATGGGCGATTCCCATATGGGACTTCATGCACGGCTCATGTCACAAGCATTGCGGAAAATTGCCGGTGTGCTTAACAAAACAAACACGGCAGCAATTTTTATCAACCAGCTGCGTGAAAAAGTTGGTATCAGCTATGGGCCTTCGGAAACGACAACAGGCGGACGTGCGCTGAAGTTTTATGCCTCCATCCGAATGGATGTACGGCGTATTGAGACACTCAAAGTCGGTACGGAGATGATTGGAAACCGGACGCGTGTTAAAATTGCGAAAAACAAATTAGCGCCGCCCTTCAAAGAAGCGATTTTTGATATCATGTATGGAGAAGGTATCTCGCATGTGGGAGAAATTCTTGATATGGCAGTGGAACGCAATTTGATTCAAAAAAGCGGTTCCTGGTTTGCCTATAATGACGAAAAGATTGGTCAGGGGCGCGATAATACGAAAAAATTCTTGCAGGAACACCCGGAAATTATGGATACGCTGGAAACAAAAATCCGTCAGGATTTAGGGATGATTCCGGGAGATGAACCGGAAAATGCGGAAAAACCGGCGGAAGATGCGGCTGAATAAGCATGAAAATAACCAGAATTAAATATACAAAGAATAAGCTGTTTGCAATTTATATTAATGATAACTATGCATTCAGTGTGGACGAAAATCTGCTGTTTTCTTATAAATTGAAAGAACACATGGAGCTTACAGAGGACAATTACGAGGCCTTGATGCATGATGCGCAGCTTCTTATGGCGCGGTTGCAAATGCTTCGTATGCTGTCGAATAGCAAAACGCGGCGGGAAGTGGAAGACAAGCTGCGTGCGGCGGATTTTGCAGAAGATATCATAAAAGAGTGCACAGATTTTGCGGAGGAATATGGCTATCTGAACGATGAGGAATATGCACGGCTGTATGTGCAGGAAAAAATGAACCTGCGCCAGTGGGGACCGCTTCGTATCCGACAGGAGTTGCAGCGTAAGGGGATTGCGCGCGAGGTGATCGCGTTGGCATTGGAGGAAATGCATGGCGGCGAAGAAGAAAATTTGCGCACGTTGGCGGCGCAGTTGCTGGACCGTGTGGACTGGCAGGATAGGAAACAAGTGGACAAATGCAAACAAAAATTGTATGGTAGGGGATATACTTTTGACAGTATCAACCATGCCGTACGGGAAGAAATCGACAGGCGAAGGTGTGAAATGATTGAAGATTAAAATAGGGTTTGTATCGCTGGGATGTCCCAAAAATTTAACGGATACAGAGACCATGATTGGATTGTTGCAGGGAACAGGAGAAATTGTGACAGAACCGTCAGACGCGGATATTATCATTGTCAATACTTGTGCGTTTATTGAAAGCGCAACACAGGAATCCATTGATACTATCTTGGAGATGGCAGAGTATAAACAGAGGGGAAATCTAAAAAAACTAATTGTGACAGGCTGCATGGCGCAGCGTTATTGCGACGACGTTTTAAAACAGTTTCCCGAAGTGGATGCTGTGGTGGGAACCGGCAGCTATCATGAGATTGCGCAGGTGGTGCGTGAGGTGTTGCGTGGGCAGCGTAGTGTGCACCGAGGCGATATTGATATGCAAACGCCGGAGAGCTTGCCGCGCGTACTTGCCACACCGTCCTATAGCGCTTATCTGAAAATTGCGGACGGCTGTGATAATCATTGCACCTATTGTATTATTCCGAAATTGCGCGGTGCTTATCATAGCCGCAGTATGAAGGATATTTTGCAGGAGGCGCAGACATTGGCAGCGCAGGGCGTGAGCGAATTGAATTTGATTGCGCAGGACACCACACGTTATGGGGAGGCCCTCTATGGCGAAAACCGCTTGCCGGAACTGTTACAGAAACTGGAAGAAATAGAAGGAATCCACTGGATTCGTTTACATTATGGATATCCTGAACGCATTAGTGATGCGCTGATTGAAGAGATGGCACGCAACAAAAAAGTGTGCAAATATATTGACATGCCACTGCAACATGCTTCGGATAGTGTGCTGAAACGTATGGGACGGCATATCACACAGCAGGAAGCGGCGGAGTTGATTCGGAAACTGCGCGAAAAAGTGCCGGGAATTGTGATTCGTTCTACTTTTATCACAGGATTTCCGGGAGAAACAGGGGAAGATTTTGCACAGATGAAATCATTTATACAGGAGATGAAGTTTGACCGTATAGGTGTATTTGCTTATTCACAAGAAGAAGGAACAGCGGCGGCACAGTTACCGGAGCAGATAGAAGAATCGGTGAAAGAAGCGCGTCGGCAGGAAATTATGGAACTGCAGCAGGACATTTCTTTGGCAATCAACGAAGGAAAAATAGACCGGCGAATAGAAGTATTGTGCGAGGGACAATTGCCGAGTGGAAAATATTTGGGGCGGACGCAGGGGGATTCGCCTGAAATTGACGGCAGTGTGATTTTTGACGCAGATGTTACTGTTCCGGGAGAATATGTGGAAATTTTGGTGACGGACGCGACGGAATATGATTTGGAGGGACGCACCCTCTATGAAGAAGAAAAAATATAGGAGGAATCGCATATGAACCTTCCCAATAAGCTAACATTGTTTCGTATTCTATTAATTCCTTTTTTTATTGCGTTTGCTTTAACATCCAATACAATTTGCCGCTGGATTGCGTTGATTTTGTTTATCGTGGCATCCTTGACTGATTTACTGGATGGAAAAATTGCACGAAAATACCAGATGGTAACAGACTTTGGAAAATTTATGGACCCGTTGGCGGATAAACTTTTGGTTTGTGCCGGTTTGGCACTGCTTGTAGATTGGGATATGATGTCTGTCTGGGCGCTCTTTATTATTGTGGCGCGGGAATTTATTGTGACAGGACTGCGGCTGATTGCGAGTGGAAATGGCGTTGTGATTGCAGCGGGAAAAAGCGGGAAAGCAAAAACCATGTTGCAAATGATTGTGCTGATTTGGGCATTGATACCGCTGCCGCTTGGATTGAGTTATTCATTTGGACGAATGACAGTTATGGACGTATTGGTATTTTTGATGGTACTCATCACGATTATTTCGGGGCTGGAATATATTATAGTAAACAGAAAGTTGTTGTTAGAATCCAAATAATTTTATAGGGGATGGGGGCGCTGACATGGAAACAATCAGAAAAGCCGCTGGGTATATTACTGCCAGAATCGGAGAAGTTCCGCGTACTGCATTGGTGTTGGGGTCGGGACTGGGTGATTTCGGAGAACAGTTGACAGATAAAATGGAGATTCCATATGTAGAGATTCCGGGATTTCCGTCATCTACAGTGCCGGGACACGCAGGAAAGCTGATTTATGGTAATCTTTGCGGCAGTCCGCTGCTCTGTTTATCGGGGCGGTTTCATTTCTACGAAGGCTATGAAATGAAAGAAGTTGCATTTTATGTTCAGGTGCTGCGGACTTTGGGTGTACAGCAGCTCATTTTGACCAATGCAGCGGGCGGTATTCAGACCTCATTTAGGCCGGGTGATTTAATGTTAATCACCGACCACATTAAGTTTTTTGATACCACGCCGCTGCGCGGAAGCAATGTGGAAGAATTGGGACCGCGCTTTTTCGATATGAGCCGTGCCTATACGCCGGAATTGATGGAGGTTGCACGAAAAGCAGCGAACGAAACAGGCATTACATTGCGAGAGGGCGTTTATGCATTCATGCCGGGACCTTGTTTTGAAACGCCGGCAGAAATCCGTATGTTGCGTACGCTGGGAGCGGATGCAGTTGGTATGTCTACCGTGCCGGAAGTGATTGCGGCGGCGCATTGTGGAATGAAAGTGCTGGGGATTTCCTGCATTACCAACATGGCAGCGGGCATTTTGAATCAGCCGCTTAGTCATGAAGAAGTGATGGAGACGGCAGACAATGTGAAGGAAACATTTGAGACGCTGGTAAAAGCCATTTTAAAACAGTTATAAAAGAAAAAAACAAATTTTGGGTTGCAAATTCTATTGGAATGTAATATAATATAAAATAAATGTGAGAATATTTATTATAATTTCATAAAAGAAGCGCTGGGAACCGGAAGAGTATCCGGTGGAAACCATGACAGAGAGCGGATATCGATAGGCTGGAAATATCCGCCATGGAAGCCATAGGAGAAGTGCGCCGGGGAGCGTGGCACGGGGAAGATAACAGTAACAGTATCCGTGTCCGGGTAGCCTGCCGTTATCGGGTATTGCCGTTATAGAGCGGCAAAAAAGTGAGAAACAGAAGTGGAACCGCGGAATGTCCGCCTTCGGTGTTGCAATTAATGCAAACCGGAGGCGTTTTTTATTGGAGGAAAGGAGGAGAGGAACAGTTGTCACTATGGGAAGATATTAAATCTGTTCGCGACAGAGATCCTGCTGCGCGCAATATGGCGGAAGTGATTTTGCTTTATCCTGGACTACACGCCGTATTCTGGCATCGCCCTGCTCATTTTTTATACCAACATAAATGTTATTTTCTGGCGAGATTGATATCGCAGTTGGTTCGATTTTTTACAGGAATAGAAATCCATCCGGGTGCAAAAATAGGAAAAGGACTGCTGATTGACCACGGTATGGGTGTTGTCATAGGGGAAACAGCAGAAGTGGGGGATTATTGTACTATTTATCAGAATGTGACGCTGGGCGGAACAGGAAAAGAATGCGGCAAACGGCATCCAACCCTTGGAAATAATGTCATGGTGGGTGCGGGTGCGCGGGTGCTTGGGCCATTTAAAGTGGGAGATAATTCTAAAATTGCAGCGAATGCAGTGGTATTGAACGAAGTGCCGGAGGACAGTACCTGTGTCGGCGTACCGGCGCGAGTAGTGCGAAAAGGCGGAAAAAAGATTGCCGATTTGGACCAGATTCACATTCCCGACCCGGTATCGATGGAATTGTGCCAATTGCGGCATATGATAGAACAATTGCAGCATAAAATGGAAAGCAAAGGAGAAGATGAAAATGAAATTATATAATACGTTAACGAGGGAAAAACAGGAGTTTGTGCCGCTGGAAGATGGAAAGGTGAAAATGTATTCTTGCGGTCCGACAGTATATAACTTTTTCCATATTGGCAATGCGCGTCCATTTATCATTTTTGATACGCTGCGTCGCTATCTGGAATACCGCGGCTATAAAGTGAAATTTGTACAAAATTTTACTGATGTGGATGACAAAATGATTCGCAAAGCCAATGAGGAAGGTATTACAGTGAAAGAATTGGCGGATCAATATATTGCGGAATATTTTATCGACGCGCAAGGGCTTGGGATTGAAAAAGCAACAGTGCATCCACGGGCAACAGAAAATATTGACAGCATTATTCAATTGATTCAAACGTTAGAGGAAAAGGGATTTGCCTATGCCGTAGACGGTGACGTCTATTTTGCGACAAAGAAGTTTGAGGGCTATGGGAAGCTGTCCCACCAGCCGCTGGAGGATTTGGAAAGCGGCGCGCGGATTGGTGTAGATGAACGCAAAGAGGACCCTATGGATTTTGCGCTCTGGAAAGCACAGAAACCGGGAGAACCAGCGTGGGAAAGTCCGTGGGGTATGGGACGCCCGGGTTGGCATATTGAGTGCTCCGCAATGGTGAATAAATTTTTGGGAGAAACGATTGACATTCATAGCGGAGGAGCGGATTTGGTGTTTCCGCACCATGAAAATGAAATTGCCCAGAGCGAGGCGGCAACAGGCAAACCGTTTGCACATTATTGGTTGCACAATGGATATATCAATATCAATAACCAGAAAATGTCTAAATCATTGGGGAACTTTTTCACCGTGCGCGAAGTGGCGCAGGAATTTGATTATGAAGTGATTCGATTCTTTATGCTCAGCGCACACTACCGCAATCCCATCAATTTTTCCAAAGAATTGATGGAGTCGGCACAAAATGCGTTGCAGCGCATGTATACCTGCATGGAGCATTTAGCATTTTTGATGGAAAAAGGAACAGACGGCGGTGTGCGTGCAGAAGAACAGGAAAGCTATGACCGTATGATGGATTACCGCAAAAAATTCACCGATGCAATGGACGATGACCTCAACACCGCGGACGCAATCAGCGTGCTGTTTGAAATTGTGCGCGATGTTTATAATGATACATCTGTGGAAAATACTTACTCAAAGGCATATTGTAAAGGAATTTTAGACTTAATGCGCGAACTGGGCGATGTTTTGGGATTGCTTGGGCAGGAGAAAAAGCAAGAGATTCCGGAAGAAATTGTTGCATTGGCGCAGCGGCGTGCCGAGGCGCGGGCAGAGAAAAACTGGGCGTTGGCAGATGAATTGCGTGATGCCTTGACAAAGCAGGGATATCAGGTGAAGGATACGCCGCAGGGACCAAAAATCAGCCGCATCGAAGCATAAAGCGTGGAGGGATGGACAATTGACCAATCTTTTGGTGCGTATTTTTGTGAAAGAGTATGATAAAACGGGCAAACCTGTTGTGCGTGGGCGATATGGTCTGCTTGCCGGCTTTGTGGGACTGGTGTGTAATGTACTGCTTTTTTCGTTGAAATTTTTGATTGGACTGGTGTTTGGCAGTATTGCTATCATAGCGGATGCTGTCAACAATCTTTCTGATGCAGGCTCTTGTATTGTGACGCTCATTGGATTTAAAATGTCCGGCAAACCAGCGGATGAAGAACACCCTTATGGTCATGCCAGAGTGGAATATATTGCAGGGCTGGTGGTTTCCTTTTCTATTTTACTGCTGGGAATTCAATTGATTGGGTCGTCTGTGCAGAAAATATTTCATCCGGAAGCAGTGGATTTCAGTTGGTTGTCTGTGGCGGTTTTGTGCATGGCGGTTCTGATAAAACTCTGGATGGGGCTGTTTTATAGAAAAGTTGGGAAAACTATTGATTCTATGGCGATTTTAGCAAATTCTGCGGATAGCATGAATGATGTCTATGCCACGAGCGCAGTACTTGTTTCGACTTTGATTGGAAAAGTGACTGGCTGGCAGCTAGACGGATATGCCGGAACGTTGGTTGCTATTTTTATCATCATTTCGGGAATCGGATTGGTGCGGGAGACGCTGAATCCGCTGCTGGGTACTGCGCCGGCACAGGAATTGGTGAATAAAATTGAAGATAAACTGCATAGTTATGAAGGCGTACTGGGAACGCATGATTTGATGGTTCATAACTATGGACCACAGCGGTGTTTTGCGTCTGTACATGTGGAGGTTTGTGCCAAAGAGGATATTTTAAAAAGCCATGATATGATTGATAACATTGAAAAAGATTTTGCGGAAGAATTAGATATTCATTTGGTGATTCATTTAGACCCTGTTGTCACAGATGACGAAGAGACGAACCATATGCGGGACATAGTGCAGCAGATTTTGCAGGAAATGGATAGCCGGTTATCTATGCATGATTTCCGGATGGTGAAAGGAAACACACACAGTAATTTGATTTTTGATGTGGCAGTACCGCCGCGCTATCAAATGAGCGATAAAGAATTGCGGAAAGTGATTGACGAGCGGGTGAAAGCCTGCCGTTCGGATTATTTCACGGTCATCACAGTGGACCGGAGTTATACCTCTACAACCAGTCGGGCGGACAGTATAGATAAATAAGTATGGAGCGGGTAGAAAGGATGATGCCAAAATGGTATCATCCTTTTATCGTATGAAACATATTTTTTGAAGAATTTGTTGTTTTTCTGTCATAAGTGGGTTGACAAACAGAACATGGTAGAGTATCATTAATAATATACTAATTAAGTGTGCAATAGGAGGAGAAGCACATGTTGAAATTAAACAATATATCATTTTGTGCTGATGCAGAAAAAGAGATATTAAAAAATATAAATATGACAGTGGAGAATGGCAGATTTTTAGTCATTACAGGTCCAAATGGCGGCGGAAAATCCACGTTAGCAAAAGTGATTGCAGGCATTGAAACACCAAGCAGCGGCACCATCCTGCTGGATGGGAAAGACATTACAAATGAGTCGATTACTGCAAGAGCAAAAGCAGGAATCAGCTTTGCGTTTCAACAGCCAGTTCGATTCAAAGGAATTACAGTGCGGGATATGATACAGATGGCGGCACAACAGCCGCTGAGTGACCAACAGATTTCGTCATATCTGTGGTCTGTTGGGTTATGCGCGAAAGAATATCTGGACAGAGAAGTAAACGCGGAGTTGTCGGGTGGAGAAATGAAACGTGTGGAAATTGCGGGGGTTATGGCAAAACAGACGAAGCTGGCAATATTTGATGAACCAGAAGCAGGGATTGATTTATGGAGCTTCAAAAATTTGATTGATATTTTTCAAAACATGCGGGAGCGGATGGATGGTTCTATTATTGTGATTTCTCATCAGGAGAGAATTTTGGAAATTGCAGATGAAATTATGGTGCTGTCTGGTGGGGAGATTACTGTGCAGGGAAAACGGCAGGAAATTTTGCCGCAGCTATTGAAAGCAGAAGGGGACTGCCAGTTCTGTGCAAAAAAGGAGCGTGGGTGCTGTGAATAATATTACGAAGAAACTGCTGGAGACTGTGGCAGATATGTTCGGTGCGCCGAAAGGCGCTTATAACATCAGAGAGGACGGACAGTGCGCCGGACGGCAATCGACCGAGCATATTGTAATTGAACCAAAAAAGGACAAGCCTGGCATTAATATTATCATTGATTCGGCAGCACAAGGTGAAACTGTTTATATTCCAGCATGTGTCACGCACAGCGGAGTTGATGATTTGGTATATAATGATTTTTATGTGCATAAAAACGCGGACGTTGTTATTGTTGCAGGCTGCGGTGTACATACAGATGGGGAAGAAGATGCACAACACAATGGGATTCACCGTTTTTTCATTGAAGAAAACGCCCGTGTGAAATATATGGAAAAACATATTGGTATTGGAGAAGGGACCGGAAACAGAATTATCAATCCCGAAACCTATATTGAAATGGCGGAAAATTCCTATATGGAAATGGATACTGTGCAGATTGAGGGGGTTGACAGTACGAAACGCACCTCTGCCGCAGTACTGCAAAGCGGCGCGAGTTTGATGATAAAAGAAAAGATTATGACGCATGGAAGCCAAATTGCGGAAACGAACTTTGTTGTGGATTTAAACGGAGAAGATTCCGGGGCGAATTTAATTTCACGTTCAATTGCAAAAGAACAGTCCAGACAGTTATTCCGCTCGCGCATTAATGGAAATGCCCATTGCCATGGACATTCGGAGTGCGATGCCATTATCATGGATAAAGGAATTGTCAGTGCGATTCCGGAGCTGACGGCAAACCATGTGGATGCTTCGCTGATTCATGAAGCGGCAATTGGTAAAATTGCGGGTGAGCAGATTACAAAACTCATGACATTGGGATTGACAGAAGAGGAAGCAGAGGAAAAAATCATTGAAGGCTTTTTAAAATAGAACATGTGGAATTCTCCCAAAATGGTTTTTGGAATCATTTTGGGAGAATTGTTGTAAAACAGAATTTTTAGAAATTTTTAGAAAATGATTGATTATTCCTGAGACGTCTGGTATAATATACGCTAGAAGCGTATATTATATGGATTTGAAAAGTGTCTCCAGCTCGTCACACATAAAACGCGTGGCAACCGGTGGCGATGCGCTTGCATTATACCAAAACGCTCCGCGTTTGTGGTATAATATATAGTGTTTTGGTTGATGAATCAATGAGAAATATAGGAAGCAAAACAGGATTGATAATAGAAAGGCGGAAAAATATGAAAAAGCGGATTTTCAGTGTCTGTATGATAATGGTAGTGCTGATATGTACAGCGATGACAGGGTTTGCACAACCGGAGCTTAAAACGCCGTCTGCTATTTTGATGGAAGCGCAGACAGGAAAAGTATTATATGAAAAGCAGCCTGATATGCCGCTGCCCATGGCGAGCATTACAAAACTGATGACGCTATATATTGCTATGGAAGAAATGGAAAAAGGTACGCTGTCCAAAGAAGATTTGGTGGTAGGCTCCAAGGCAGCAAAGGAAGTTGGTGGTTCTACTATTTTCTTGGAAATTGGCGAGAAAATGACGGTAGATGATATCATCAAAGGGATTTGCGTAAACAGCGGAAATGATGCAGCGGTTGCACTAGCGGAGAAAATTGCTGGCAGTGAAAGTGAATTTGTGGGACAGATGAATGCGAAAGCGCAGGAGCTGGGACTGGAGAACACCAATTATGTGAATGCAAGCGGTATGGATGTGGATGGACATCATTCTTCCGCGCGTGATATTGCTATTTTGTCCCGTTCTATTTTGCAGCGGTTTCCGCAACTTTTAGAATATACTGGAATTTGGTCGGACACACTACGTGGCGGACGCACGATGTTAGTGAATACTAATAAGTTGCTGAAAAGTTATCAATATACAACAGGTCTAAAAACAGGAACGACGGACAATGCGGGTTATTGTATATCGGCATCGGCCAATAAAGATGGTATGCAGCTTATTGCAGTGATTATGAATGCGCCGGATGCAAATACACGTTTTATAGAAGCACAGACATTGCTGGAATATGGATATAATAATTTTGAAGTATATCAGGCACTGAAGACAGGAGAAGAATATGGGGATGTTCCGGTAGAAAAAGGCGCAAAAGAAACGGAAAAAGCAATTGTTGCAAATGATGTAACAGTGGTGATTCCTAAAACCTATTCAGATAAAATAAAAAAAGAAGTAAAACTGGAACCGAGTGTGGCGGCGCCTGTAGAAAAAGGAACAAAAATTGGCGAGTTAGTACTGAAAGCGGGAGATGAGGTGGTTGAAACTGTAGATTTGACTGCCGCAGAGGGAACGAATAAAATCACTTTTTTCCAAGCAATTGGGAAAGTGCTTAGCGCATGGCTTAGTTTTCATTTTAATTAAAAATGTTAGTTATTACAAAAGACAGATGTGTCTGACTTTATATATCAAAGAATAATAAACGGCTCCATATGGTTGATTCCATGTGGGGTCTGTTTCTGTTACAGAGCCGGAACATTAGAAGGATTTGCCGCATAAAATGAGAAAAGGAAACTTCGTAGAAATTGAGGGATGAGAAAATGGAGCAGCAGCTTAAATTTAAAAATATGCAGGCGATGATTGCAAATACACCTTTATTGGGAATTCGTTACCGCTATAAGGGAACGGAACGGGTGATTTATGCAAAAGCGGAATATTTTAATCTGACTGGAAGTATTAAGGATAGGGTTGCATATCATATTTTAAAAAAGGCGTATGAAACGGAAATGATTCATTCTGGCGACTGCATTGCCGAAGCAACAAGCGGCAATACCGGTATTGCTTTTTCGGCATTGGGGAGTTATTTGGGGCATGAAGTGATTATTTATATGCCGGATTGGATGAGCAGGGAACGGATAAGCTTGATGGAGAGCTATGGTGCAACAGTACGGTTGGTATCAAAAGAAGAAGGCGGATTTTTAGGTTCTATTGAAATGACAGAAGCACTTGGAAAGAAAGCAGGGGTATTTTTGCCACGGCAATTTTCCAATGAATGGAATACGCAGACGCATGATGGTTCAACGGGTCAGGAAATTTTGATACAACTGGAAAAGCAGGGACTGCGTCCGGACGCAGTTGTTGCTGGCGTTGGAACAGGTGGGACGGTGATGGGACTGGGACAAAGCTTTCGCCGTGTAAATCCGTCATGTAAGGTGTATCCGTTGGAGCCATCTAATTCACCAACGCTTTCGACAGGCTATAAAGTTGGACAGCATAGAATTTATGGCATTTCTGATGAATTTATTCCAGACCTTGTAAAATTGGACCAATTAGACGAAGTGGTGGCTGTTTCTGATGGTGATGCAATTAATATGGCACGGAAATTATCAAAACAGTTGGGACTGGGGGTTGGCGTGTCCTCAGGTGCAAACTTTCTTGGTAGTGTCATTGCACAAAATCAGCTAGGGAAAAACGCCGTTGCAGTCACTGTTTTTGCAGATGATAATAAAAAATATTTATCGACAGACTATAGCAGGGAACAACAGGTGCAGCAGGGAGATTTAGCAACGGAAATTGAGTTGCTTGATGTAGTATCATGGCGTTAAAAAACGGAGGCAGTTGCCTCCGTTTTTAAATATGATATTATAATTAAGCCGATGTCCCAACTCTATAAGAAAAGAGTGTTTTAGCGTCAGATTTTTGCATTCGTATTTTGGCAGACGCGTTCTTTCTCGTATGCAACAAGCACAATATCTTTTCCGCATAGTTTTCCGAAGTAGTTCTCAAATTGTGTTAGTTCTTGCATGACAGATGGTTCGATGTCGGCGAAAGAAAAGGAAGATAATTGCATAAAAAACCTCCATTCATCGCAGCTTTCGGTAGCGCTGCGCAAATTGTTTTAAATCGTGTAGGGAATGGATTTCATTTTCATGTTCGTTGACTGCTGCTTGAATTTCTTCGGAAAGCGAATCGTAGTAGTCATGAAATTGAAGGTCTGTATAGAGTGCAGCTAATCCAAAATTGCTGCTTTGTGAAAAATCGTCAAACATAAATATTTCTCCTTTTTTTGATTTATTGTTTCAAAATAAAGAATGCTTCATGCATTTTTCGGGCATGATATATTTTGATTTATGTACTTTTTTTGGATAAAAGGAATGATAAGAAAAAAATGAAAAAAGTATTGACATGGCAATATATATATGATATAATTATTAACATGTTGAGATGGGATGTGGAGAGGTGTCCGAGCGGTTTAAGGAGCTAGTCTTGAAAACTAGTGATCTCGAAAGGGACCGTGAGTTCGAATCTCACC
>CATIYX010000320.1 GCA_949739095.1 uncultured Clostridia bacterium
AAGACAGCAGGCAACCCATAAGACCTGCCGAGGCGCATTTCATAAGAGCATGTGAGTCATGTGATATTGGAAGCACTTTGTCTTTGGACAAAGTGCTTCTTTTGATGAAACAGGAATCATGGGCGGGAGGTGAATGAAAAATGCCAAGTGAAAAAATCTTAGAACAGAAAAAACAGGCAGTAAGTGAATTGGTGGAACGTTTCCAAAATGCATCCGCCGGATTATTTATTGATTATAAAGGTATTAATGTGGAACAGGATACGAAACTGCGTAAAGCATTTCGTGAAGCTGGTGTTAACTACACAGTAACCAAAAACACATTGTTGCGTTTTGCTGTGAAGGAAGCAGGTCTGGAGGAGGTTTCTTCTGTTTTAGAAGGAACAACATCCCTTGCAACATCTGTAGAGGATCCGGTTGCTCCGGCAAAGGTTTTCTTTGATTTTATGAAAGAAAACGATGGACTGGAAATCTCAATTAAAACAGGATTTGTAGATGGAAAAGTTTTGGCTGCAGAGGAAATCAAAGCGCTTGCAGATTTGCCGCCGAAAGAAGTTTTGGTTGCAAAAGTGCTGGGTGGCTTGAATTCTCCAATTGCAGGTTTGGCAAATGTGTTAAACGGCAATATCCGTGGGCTGGCAACTGTGCTAAGCGCGATTGTGGATAAAAAACAAGCGGAAGCTTAAGAGTTAATTAAAAATAAAAAACGAAATAAAATGAAATTTGAGATGGAGGAAAAAATCATGAGTGAAAAAGTAACAAACTTGATGGAAGAAATCAAAGGCATGACTGTTCTGGAACTGTCTGACCTGGTAAAAGCATTGGAAGAAGAATTTGGTGTATCTGCAGCTGCTCCGGTTATGGCTGTTGCAGCAGGTGCTCCGGCTGCTGGCGGAGATGCTGCTGCTGAAAAATCTGAATTTGACGTTGTTCTGGCTGACGCTGGCGCAAGCAAATTGGCAGTTGTTAAAGTTGTGAAAGAAGTAACAGGTCTGGGTCTGAAAGAAGCAAAAGAAATGGTTGACGGCGCTCCGAAAACTGTAAAAGAAGGCGCTTCTAAAGACGATGCTGAAGCTATCAAAGCAAAACTGGAAGAAGCAGGCGCTAAAGTAGAACTGAAATAAGTTTATTTTTACATCAAAAAGCTGGTATCCGTTAGGATGCCAGCTTTTTTGTTTATTGGGAATGGTACAGTTTTCCTAAAAGGCATATGCGCCTTTCAGAGGAGGCGTGTGCCCTAGAAGATATATGTGCTCTTGGAGACTGGCAATCGGCAATACATATGCCGGATTTGTTGGGGAACTGTGAAGCCACAAGAGGTAGTGAGACAGATTTTTATGAAAGACGATATTTGACAAGGTGAGGAAGCCAATGTTATAATAAACAGAGAGGAACTGGCGCTGTGTGGAAGTGTAGTGCTGGTGGAATAACTGCTTAGTTGTCATGAAATGGGAACAGAGGATTTTCTATGGCGGTGTTATCCTGCATTGACGGGTATATTCCTGAATGATTTAGATATATCTGCTGAGATAGGTATTTTTTGGAACAAGTGTGTACTTAGTATGAGATGGGAAAAAGGGGATTGTGGTATTGAAAAAGCAAATGGATACAAAGGGTATTTTAGAGCGCAGTCGGAAACTGCATCAAGTTTTAATTGTAGAAGGATTTGCGGTTGGAATTGTTGCAGGGCTTGTAACCATTTTATATCGGTTTGCACTGACCTATGCTGATAAAGCATTGCAAATGACGTTGTCTTTTTCAAAAAATCATGTCTGGACAATTGTTGGTTGGTTTGGTATATTGATTTTGCTGGCAGTGCTGTGCGGGAAACTGATGGACTGGGAACCGTTGGCGTCCGGCAGTGGGATTCCGCAATTGGAAGGGGAAATGGCAGGGCAAATCAAGCAGACGTGGTGGAAAATCATCGTTGCGAAATTCATTGGCGGAACAGCAAGTATGCTGGGCGGATTGTCTTTGGGGCGCGAAGGCCCCTCTATTCAGCTCGGTGCCATGGCAGGAAAAGGTTTTTCGCGTATGCTGGGGCGTGGCAGAACGGAAGAAAAGTTCCTGCTCACCTGTGGTGCCAGCGCGGGACTTGCAGCAGCGTTTAATGCACCGCTGGCGGGTGTATTGTTTTCCTTAGAGGAAATTCACAAGAATTTTTCTGTCACAGTGTTGGTGTCGGTGATGACTGCATCTGTTACAGCGGATTTTCTTTCTTCAAATGTGTTTGGTTTTCAGCCGGTTTTTCAGTTTCAGGTGGCGGATGCATTGCCGCTGCGCTATTATTGGCTGTTGCTGCTGTTAGGTGTGGTGTTAGGCGCGCTGGGCGCGTTTTATAACTGGTTTACGCTGAAAGTGCAGGCGCTCTATCAGAAACCGAAAAAGTTGGGCAATTGTACTAGAATCCTGATACCTTTTTTGATTTCCGGCATATTGGGGTATACGGCGCCGCAGATATTGGGCAGTGGACATCATATGGTCACCATGCTGACAGATGGCAGTATAGTTTTGCCTGTTATTTTGTTATTACTACTTGGGAAGTTTTTGTTTTCTGCCATCAGTTTTGGTTCCGGTGCGCCGGGAGGTATCTTTTTTCCGCTATTAGTGTTAGGTTGTTATATTGGCGGCGCATTTGGACAGGCAGCGGTACAGTTTGTCGGTGTTGATGAAGTGTTTATCAACAACTTCATTATTTTAGCCATGGCGGGATATTTTACGGCGATTGTACGTGCACCCATTACAGGTATTATTCTGATTTTTGAAATGACAGGCTCCTTTCATCAAATGTTGTCCTTGTCGGTGGTGTCTATTGTGGCATATATCGTGGCGAACCTGTTGCATAGCCGTCCCATCTATGAAAGCTTGCTTGAAAATATTTTAAGAAAACAGGGGAAAACGGTAGCAGAGCCGACGGGTGAAAAGCTGATTTATGAATATGCAGTACATCATGGCGCATGGCTTGTTGGTAAAAGGGTGGGCGATGTAGAATGGTCAAAAAGCTGTTTGCTGGTTTCGATTAAACGCGGCGAAACGGAGCTCATTCCCAAAGGGCATACCAAAATGAGAGCGGGAGATGTCATTGTGACATTAACAGAAGAAACAGAGTTGGCAAATGTTCGCCAAAAGATGGAACAGCTTTGCGGAGAAGGGTGAGAAAGGAATATACATGAGAAAACAAATATTGATTTTAATAGCAGCATTGTTGGTCTTTGGTGCAGGGGAATGGGCACAGGCGAAAGAGCTTCCGTTTCGAGCGGCATGGGTCTCTACCGTCTATAACTTGGACTATCCATCCAAAGCAGCATTAGATGAACAAACTTTGTGCTTAGAAGCACAGCAGATCATTCAAAATGCCAAAGAAATGGGACTTACAGCGTTAATATTGCAGGTGCGCCCATGCAGCGATGCGTTTTATCCGTCCACAATTTTTCCGTGGAGCCGCTACTTAGTGGGCAGTCAGGGAACCCCGCCGGAAAACGGGTTTGACCCACTAGCATATTGGGTGCAGCAGGCACATGCGGCAGGATTGGAACTTCATGCATGGATTAACCCATATCGTATCACAACAGGAAAAACACTGGAATGGGAGAATTTGGCGGCGGAACAT
>CATIYX010000321.1 GCA_949739095.1 uncultured Clostridia bacterium
CAACAAATCCAGCATAGTGGGCGCCAAATCGCACAAACGTCCGGCTTTCAGTTTCACAGGCTCTTTTTCGCCAATCAGCGCCATCGGCACAGGATTGGTAGTATGCGCTGTGAATGCTCCGCCGTCGTCTGCCACCATTTTATCAGCATTGCCGTGGTCTGCGGTAATGATAACCCGACCGCCTTTCTCCAACACTTTTTCAATGACTTTGCCTGCACAGGTATCCACCGCTTCCACTGCAGCAACCGCCGCTTCCATGATACCGGTATGTCCTACCATGTCGCAGTTGGCATAGTTCAAAATAATCACATCATAGATATCGCTGTCAATCCGGCGCAGCAGTTCTTCCGTCACTTCAGGCGCGCTCATTTCAGGTTTCAAATCATATGTTGCTACCTTAGGAGACGCAATCAGTGCACGGTCTTCACCGTCATACACCTGTTCCACACCGCCGTTGAAAAAGAATGTCACATGGGCATATTTTTCCGTTTCCGCAATGCGAAGCTGTTTCAAACCTTTTTTGCTGATATATTCGCCAAAAGTGTTCGTCAGCTCCTGCGGACGAAATGCCACATCCACATTCGGCATAGACGCATCATATTGTGTCATGCAAACATAGTTCACCGAAATACGCGTTCTATCAAAACCATTAAACTCATCATCCACAAAGGTTCGTGTAATTTCCCGCGCACGGTCAGGACGGAAATTGAAGAAAATGATTCCGTCGCCCGCTTCCACCGGTGCACCGCCGTTCACGACTGCCGGTACTACAAATTCGTCTAAAATATCTTCCCCATAGGATGCTTCTACTGCTGCCGCACCGCTCTGCACCGCAACACCTTTGCCCAGTGCAATTGCATTATAGGCTTTTTCTACGCGGTCCCAACGGTTGTCACGGTCCATTGCATAGTAGCGTCCCATGATGGATGCAATTTTTCCGCAGCCAATCTCCTGCATTTTAGCTTCTAACTGACGGACATAATCCAGACCGGAATCCGGCGGTACGTCACGACCATCCAAAAAGCAGTGTACATATACTTCTGTCAGTCCTTTTTGTTTTGCCATTTCCAACAAAGCATACAGGTGCGCGTTGTGACTATGCACACCACCATCAGACAGCAATCCCATAATATGCAATTTTTTATTCGCTACCTTACACGCGTCCATCACACCCGACAACGCTTCATTATCAAAAAATGTTTTTTCTGCAATGGCTTTGGTGATTCTCGTCAGTTCCTGATAAACCACCCGTCCGGCACCAATATTCGTATGTCCTACTTCCGAGTTTCCCATCTGCCCATCCGGCAGACCAACGCTCATGCCGCTGGCATCCAGCGTTGTATGGGGATAATCTTTGATATAATGTTCCAGATTCGGTGTTTTTGCCAGCCAGATAGCATTTTTATTATCCTGCGGCGCGATACCGAATCCATCTAATATCATCAGCATTAATGGTTGTTTTGCCATAGTGTTCGCCTTTCTGACCCATCTATTTTATGCGTTTCATTTACCATGGAGTCCCGATAAATTTATTAGCCAGCAAACCCGATAATGGTGGAAAAGTCCTCTGCCTTGAGACTTGCGCCGCCAATCAGTCCGCCGTCAATATCGCTCTGCGCCAGCAGTCCTTGTGCATTTTTGGCATTCATGCTGCCGCCATATAAAATCCGCATTTCGTCTGCTGTTTCCGCGTCATACAGTTCTTTCAATGCGCTGCGAATCACGCCGCAAACTTCGTTTGCCTGTTCGTCTGTCGCTGTTTTTCCTGTGCCAATCGCCCAAATGGGTTCATAGGCAATTACAACACGTTTCACGTCTTCTTTTGCAATACCCAGCAATGCCAGTTTCACCTGCATACGAATCCAATCAAATGCAATGCCGGTTTCCCGCTGCTCCAGCGATTCCCCAACACAGACAATCGGCACGATGTTTTCCATCAGCGCTTTTTTCGTCTTCAGGTTCACCGTTTGGTCGGATTCCGCAAAATATTCACGGCGCTCCGAATGTCCCAGCACCACATGGGTCACACCCATATCTTTCAGCATCACAGAACTGATTTCTCCTGTGAATGCGCCTTTGTCCTCATAATGCATGTTCTGTGCAGCCACTTGTACATGGCTACCTTTTGCCGCTTCCAACGCGGAGGGCAGACATACAAACGGTGTGCAGACCACAACGTCACAAGTCGCAGCGTCCGCCGCAGCTTTGATATCCTGCACCAGCTTTGCACCTTCCGCCGGTGTATTATTCATTTTCCAGTTTCCCGCAATCATTTTTTTGCGCATGACTCTATTCCTCCAACCCTTTTCTTATTTATCCTACAAGCAAGCGA
>CATIYX010000322.1 GCA_949739095.1 uncultured Clostridia bacterium
AAGGCGCTGTAACACCGAAAGAATGGTCTTGCCTTGATGGAACGCTATATATCGAAGATAAAACACCGTATATGATTTTTTGTCATGAATGGACGCAAATTAAAAACGGCGAGATATGTATGGTTAGACTCTCCGACGATTTAAAGAGAGCGGTGTCTGAGCCTAAGCTGCTTTGGAGGGCAGCAGATGCAAAGTGGGTTTTGGGCGTAAAAGGCAATGATGAGTATGTGACTGACGGACCTTTTTTGTATTCGCTCAATGGCAGATTGATATGTATGTGGTCAAGCTTTGGCAAAAAAGGCTATTGTCAGGCAGTTGCATATTCAGATAACGGCAAAATGGACGGTAATTGGCTGCATTTAGATCAGCCAATATATGAAGGAGGTGGACACGGTATGCTTTTTAATACACGAGAAGGCAAATTGAAATTGGTTTTTCATGAGCCAAATACGCATACTTTGGAGCGCGCTTGTATTGTTGATATTGAGGAGAAGAACATAATGGAGATGATTCGGTTAGGATAAAATCAGTATAATGAACGTGTTTTCGGTAGGATAAATAATTACATTTATTCGAGAAGAGATTACATTTTGTTTTAGGAAAGGGTGATATGGTATGGGAGATAATATGATGCAGTTGCTGCGAAGGTTTGTTGGGGTGTTGCTTTCGGCAGTTCTTTTTCTGGTTTCTTCGCCGACATATGCGGCGTGGGATGGCTATGAAGAAACGAAAAGCGGGAGCGTACATCTGGTGGATATGGATCGGCGCGGTTCTGTGATCGGTACAGGTTTAGCGGCATCCGATTCCATACGGAAGGGACACAAATATTCCATGCATTGGAAGCATGGCGATTCAAAAGCAGATGTCTATTTGCCGAAAAAGAATATACCGCGCGACTGGTCACAATTTACATCGCTGGATTTGTGGATTTACAGCGAAAAAGCATATGGCAATCGCTTCATGATTGTGGTGGACTGCGACCCGAAGGAGACAGGAGCGGCGTCATATTTGTCTACAACAATTACGGTAGACTGGGAAGGCTGGAAGCAATTTTCCATTCCTGTTTCCGGTATGTCAATCAACCGCAATGCAGATCCCAAAGAAGTAAACGATGTGCGGCTCGTTATCAACGGTTGGAGTATGGTAATCAATCCGGAATGCGAACTGTATCTCGGCGAAATCAAACTATCCGCTGCCGGCGATTTGATAGGGAGTACCGGAAGCATGTATGATATGGATACATACAATATGATTGTCGAGGCGCTCGGCGATGGATATGCGGTTTATCAGGGCAGTCAAAATGCCTATTCACCGGAGGAGGGGCTGATTCCGCTTGACGCCGCTGTGGATGAAATTGACGGCGTGGTGGCTGTGCCGCGTTCATTCTTTGAAACGCATCTCGGCGCGAAGACATCGCAAACGGGTGATAATTATACGCTGACTGTGGGAAGCAATACTTATTCCGGCGCGGGTAAAGAGATGGACGCAGCGGTGTATTTCCCACTGGCGGAAGCGGCGCAGGCGCTGGGATTTGAAGCGGCAGAGTCTGACGGGCTGACGCTGGTTGGTAAAAGCGACAAGCTTTCGACCATTATAAACGATGCAATTCTGACAGAGGCTGTGATGTATATGGCAAGCTATCAAAAGCCGGACACAAAGAGTATTACATCGGAAGATTACAAAGTGTTGAAAGACAGATGGCGTTTGAAACTGGTTGGCGATGAAACACTGGATTTGAGCGATGAGCGAATTGCCGCAAACGTAAAAGCGATTGAAAACGCGGGAAAAAGCGCACAGAGACAAATGCACAGAGGAGACGACATAGAAGAATTGTGGGGAGACAAAATTGTCACATCCGGTCAAATGACGCAGGAATACAAGCAAATTACACAGATGGCAAAGGCATGGGCAACATACGGTTCCTCACTCTATCATGATGAAGCGCTGCGCGATGATATTCTGTTTGCGCTGCAATGGATGTATGAAAACCGATATGGCGAGGCAGAAAAAACGAACAGCGGATGGCGGTCAACCAGCTTGTTCAACTGGTGGGATTGGCAAATTGGTGTACCAACACAGTTGATTGATACGCTCATGCTGATGGAGAGCGAACTTGACCGTGAGACCATTACCAAATATCTATCATTGTTTGATAAGCTGGTGCCGACTGCCACAGACTATGGTGCAAATAAGCTCAATTTCACAAAGGAAATCATTGGTTCCGGTCTGCTGCAGGAAAATGCGGATAGGGTGATTGTTGGTCGTGACGGCGCAGACCAAACAATGATGTATGTTGACGGCGGTCGCAACAATAAGCAGGGGTTTTATACAGACGGCTCCTACATTTTCCATACGCTCCATCCGATGAACGGAACCTACGGCTTTGAACAGTTCAAGAATTTTGCCGACCTTATGTATCTGTTGGAGGGTACAAAGTTTGCATACTGCAATCCGATGAAGTACAACATTTATGAGTGGGCAATCAATGCATATGAGCCGCTGATATATAAAGGAGACATGTTCCGCTTTGCGTTGGGACGCCATCCGAGCGGCGGGGCTGATATGGGGCGTGGGGTTGTGGAGGTATATCTGAACTTGCTGGCTCTGGATTCTATTCCGGCAGACTTAGCGGCGCGGCTGAAATCCATTATTAAATATATGGTCACAGAGGATACATCAAAGTCTTACTATCAGAGCCTTACGTTTGAATCCATCCGGTTGCTGAATGAGATTATGGCGGATGATTCCGTGGGGCCACGTGAGAATTACATATTAAATAAGATGTATTACAACATGGATAAGATGGCGCACCAGCATGAGACATGGGCGGCGGGTGTTTCCATGTCGTCCTCCCGTATTTATAACTATGAATGTATTAACAGCGAAAATATGACGGGCTGGTATGTGTCGGACGGTATGACTTATCTCTATTCGGAAAATGACTTGACGCAGTATGACAGTCTCTACTGGACCGGCGTTGACCCGTATCGGCTGCCGGGTATAACAGTCAACACAGGAGAGCGTGAGGTAACAAGTGTTGCACAAAAAAATGAGTATCTCAGCAGTCAGGACTTTGTCGGTGGTGCTTCGCTTGGCGGGGAGTATGGTACAGCGGCGATGTACTTGGAGTCATATCACGGAGACGGTATCGGCACGGGTGCCAACACGGGCTACGGCGGCTCAAATCCGCCGCGCGATTGCTCGCTGGAGGCGCAAAAGGCGTGGTTCCTGTTTGACGATGAAGTCGTTGCGCTTGGCGCAAATGTTCACGCGCAGGATGGGTTGCCTGTACTGACGGTGGTAGAAAACCGAAAATCAAATCAGACGGAAAGTTTAACGGAAACGAACGTAACGCCATATGAAGTCGTTTCTGTTAAGGCGAGTGATATACCGGAGCCTGCAAATGTGCCGGAAAACACGATTGACGGAGATTTAGCCACACGTTGGGCAGCGGAAAATGAAGCAACCATTACGTGGGATTTGGGCGAGCCGCGCGAACTTGGTTATGCAGGACTGGCATTTTGGCAGGACGGAAAAAGGCAGACAATATTCGATTTGGAGGTTTCGCTGGACGGCGCAAGCTGGGAACAGGT
>CATIYX010000323.1 GCA_949739095.1 uncultured Clostridia bacterium
GAACGTTATTTATTATACTATAGGATAAAGAAAAAATCAAGAGGAAAATGAAAATTTTTTAAAATTCCCAAAATTTAAGCTGTACTGCACCGCATAAAACCATCTCAAATACACATACTGCTTATGAGGAAAATTTGTCTTGCTTGCAGGAGAAGGATTTTCCGCGCGCAGCCTAACACTGTGCTAAAAGGAACGTTAAAGTTTTTTCGCAAAGGAGTTTATAACACAATGACAGTCATTGATACAATTGCATTGATTTTAGTGACCATTGGCGCGCTGAACTGGGGATCCATCGGGATTTTCGGTATTGACGCGATCGGAACGTTGTTCGGCGGACAGCTTTCGCTGATTAGCCGCCTGATTTATACCGTTGTTGCGCTGGCGGGTATTTGGACAATCTCCATTATGTTCAAAAACAAAGTGCCTTCCGACACCCGTGTGGAAAGCCGGAAATAACCCGCCGGAACAAATTCGGCAAACGCGAAAAGAGAACGCTGTGGCAGAGAAAATTTATTTTCTGCCATGGCGTTCTTTTTATTTTTTTATTGATTTTTCTGAAAAATTCGGCTATAATATAATTATTATATAGATTAGCCGAAAGTGAGGTGCGTTTATGTATATCAAACGTGATATGGAAAAACTTGTGGATACGTTATCTACCGAATATCCTGCTATCCTCATAACAGGCCCGCGGCAAGTGGGAAAAACCACCATGCTTCAAAAACTGATGGAAGGTTCAAAGCGCGCCTATGTTACCTTAGACGATTTGACAGCAAGACACCTTGCGAAAACCGACCCTGAACTTTTCTTTCAAACTTATGGTACGCCGATTCTGATTGATGAAGTGCAATATGCGCCGGAATTGTTCACCTATATTAAAATTATGGTGGATAAAAATCGTGTGCCGGGAGAATTTTGGCTAACAGGTTCTCAGGCATTCAAGCTCATGCAGGGGATTCAGGAGAGCTTGGCAGGCAGAGTTGCCGTGCTGAATTTATCTTCCCTTTCGCAGAATGAGATTTATAACTACCACGAAAGCGAACCGTTTCGGCTGGATTTGGAGCAATTAAAACAGAAACAAATGAAAGCGAACAGAGCTGACCTCATGCAAATGTTTGAACGTATTTGGCGTGGTTCTATGCCTGCCATTGTGAGCGGAATTTACTCAAATCGGGATATTTTTTACAGCAGTTATATTTCCACTTATATTGACCGTGATGTAAGAGAATTGTTGCCAACCATTGACAGTTTGAGTTTCCTGCAATTTATCACCGCAGTTGCCGCAAGGACTTCCCAGCTATTGAATGTTGCGGAAATTGCGCGTGACGTTTCTATCGACCAAATGACTGCAAAAAAATGGTTGGGAATCCTGGAAACGCTGGGTCTGATTTTCTATCTGCGTCCCTATTCCAACAATACCTTGAAACGCACTATTAAGACGCCCAAATTGTATTTTGCCGATTGTGGACTTGCGGTATACCTCACAAAATGGAGCACTCCCGAAACGTTGGAAAGCGGCGCTATGAATGGCGCAATTTTTGAAAATTATGTTGTGAGTGAGATTATAAAGTCATATTATAATGCGGGCAAAGAGCCGTATTTATATTACTACCGTGACAAGGACACACGAGAAATTGACGTTATTATGGAGAGCGACGGACAACTTCACCCGATTGAAATTAAAAAATCAGCCTCGCCCAATAATAGTATGATAAAATCGTTTTCTGTGCTGGACAAGGCAACCGTTCCCCGCGGCACCGGCGCGGTGGTATGTATGAAAGGTGAGTTGTCGGCATTGAGTAGGGAAAATCTGATTGTGCCGGTATGGTTAATATAGAGGTATGAGATGATTAGATATAGTATGGACATAAGAACAAAAAATTCATTAAGCGAGTATCTAATATCAAGAGGGTTAGAAAAAGAAGCATTGAAAATGCAATCTCCCATACCGAAACGGCTATATAAATATACTAATTTAAATAATGATATAATGGATAATTTATCAACGGGCGGGTATTTGGATAATTTCCATTATGTTCAAAAACAAATTGCCTTCCGACACCCGTGTGGAAAGCCGGAAATAACCCGCTGGAACAAATTCGGCAGACGCGAAAAGAGAACGCTGTGGCAAGAAACCCTATTTTTTGCCGTAGCGTTCTTTTTTATTCGTCAATATCGACATCATCATTCTTTACATATTCAAATAAGTCACCCACTTGACAATGTAACGCTTCACACAATTTGTCAATGTGTTCAATTTCAATTCGTTTTGTTACCTCATGGTACAAATTTGAAATAGTGGCTTCACGAATACCTGTTGCATCCGCTAATGCTTTTTGAGTCATTTTATGTCGTCCCAAAAGTTCAGATATTTTTATTTTAATCATAAGCTCACCTCACTAGTAGTATCATAACAAAAAAAATAGTTTTTTTCTACGTTTTTAAAGAAAAATAACCCTAGGAGTAAAAATATGTTGCATAGGAGTAATTTTTGTGATATAATATCTTTGAGGTGATAAAAATGGAACAGGGGAAAACATGTGAAACCTGTCGGCATTACATTCAGCACTACCGGAAAGAGAAAAAACGGTACTATCGCATTGCAAACAGTCATTGCGTTTTTCCGCGTTTGAAAAACCGTTGTTTCTTTGACAAGGCGTGCCAACACTATGCACCGGCAGAGCAGGACGAACAGTAAAAAACGCCGCGCATGGACAGCAACGCCGCCCGAGAAAACGCGGGACAGCTTCTCCGGCAGCAAACAAAAAAGCAAACGCCTCATTGCAAAGGGCGTTTGCTTTTTTATATGTAGAAATTTAATTCATATTGACGGTTCCGGCGGCATGTCTCAGCTCCGTTTGGACAATTCTGCC
Organism: uncultured Clostridia bacterium; assembly: GCA_949739095.1. Taxonomy (GTDB): domain Bacteria; phylum Bacillota; class Clostridia; order RUG12999; family RUG12999; genus JAAWTG01. The sequence goes on from CATIYX010000323.1 coordinate 2,874, forward strand.
GCGGCAATAAAGAAATCATAAACCGGCTTTAGTGTTTCAAACCCTTTGATTAAACGGTCCGCCAAACCAGGGTCATAGACGTCGCGCACATCGGCGCCTGCGTGCAAAACGGAAATGTGCCGCCGCTCCAGCCAGTCCCGTTTTTTCGCGGGCTGGGCGGGGTAGTGGGGACGTTTATAGAATTCGCCGTCCATTTGAAATTCCGTCTGCCCGTCCATCGCCTTTTGCGCCGCACGGTAGGTTTTGTCGTCCTCTAAAATGAGCTGCCGCATTGCCGCCATGATTTTAGACGGCGCGCTGTAGTAGCCGCAGCCATAGAAATAGCCGTCCGGCCATAGTTCAAACACCATTGCCGGCGGGTCGGTGAACAAATGCTTGTCGCGCAAAAACACCACCCACATATGCTCCCGATAGAGTGATTTATCTTTAGAAAACCGTGTGTCGCGGTAGATGCGCGAAATGGTTTTGCCGATTTTCGGCGCGGTCACGAATTGGGAATCCATTTTTTCCATAACAGGCGCCAGCGTTTCGGATAACTGTACCAGCGGTTGCAACACATGCGCCTGATATTCCGCCTTGTGCGAATGGAACCAGTCGCGGCTGTTACGCATACGGTTCTCTGCTAAAAATTCCAATGTCTTTTGTGTAAATGCCATGGGGTTCTCAACTCCTGTCTCCTTCTGTCAGCATATCGGAAATCTTTGTCAC
>CATIYX010000324.1 GCA_949739095.1 uncultured Clostridia bacterium
CGCTTTTGGAAAATGGATTGCCGGAATGAAAACCTCATTGCCGGAAGCATCCCTGACACCGGTTGCATATGTGGCGAAAAACCGTGGCGAGACGCCATTGATTGGACATAAACAGTTGCCGGCGCGTGGCACTGGTGCGGCGATTACAAGCAAATGTAAAAATGTTGAAATCGCTGTGCGTTATCTGGACTATGGGTTCGGTGAAAAAGGGCATATGACCTATAATTTCGGTCGTGAAGGCGTTTCCTATGAAATGAAAGAAGGTAAACCTACCTATACGGAACTTATCACGGATACAACGAAAAATGGCGGATTGTCCACTAGCCAGGCGATGAGCAAATATATCCGCGCTTGCTATAACGGACCGTTTGTGCAGGACGCTGATTATATTATGCAGATGTATACTACGCCGCAGCAGACGGAAGCAATGCCAATCTGGGCAAACACCCAGACAGAAAAATATATGATGCCACTGGTTACTATGACAGAGGAAGAAAATAAAGAATATACTGGTATCATGACGGATATCGACGTATACCGTGAGGAAATGCTGTTTAAATTTATCACAGGTCAGGAGCCGATTGAAAAGCTGGATCAATATTTTGAACAATTGAAGAGCATGAATATTGAACGTGCAATTCAAATTCAGCAGGAAGCGTATAATCGTTATAAAAAACGTGAAGCAGCAGCAAGCCAAGCATAAACGTACTTAAATATGCTGATAAAAACCTAATGATACATTTTTTCGGCAGGTGCCGAAACATGTGATTACCCGAAGAATAGGGCGGGCGGCTTCAGGCAGCGCCGCCCTATTCTTCTGTACATAGTTGATTTTTCTAAAAAGATATATTATAATAAACGCGGGGAAAGCCGGAAACGAGTTGGGGACGTGGCTTACTTTGAAAACTACTTATGACTGGCGTTGCCGCAATGAAAGAAATTGTGGTTTAGTGGGCTATGGTAAGAGAATAACATAGTTTGGTTTATTTTAAATTAAGAGGATGTGCTGCCGGTGAAATTGGAGATGAAAAATTCTAGCTTGTTAAAAAAATTTATCACTTCTTATTTAGGGGTGCTGCTCATTCCGATTTTGATTTTTACAGGGATGTATTTTGCTACAAGCCATATCATTGAGAATATTACCTACCAATCCAACCGGTATTTGTTGGAAAAGACAGGACAAATGATTGATAATGCGCTGGTTGGTATGGATAGAATTGCGCAGAACGTAGCAGGAAACAAACGGATTCGCCAGCTTATGGATGGCGTACAGCCGGATATTATGAATGACGGATACGAACTATCGCTTATTATGAATGAGTTGTTGAACATTAAAAATACCGATGATTATGTGGAGGAACTATTTATCTATTTGAAGGAAAGGGAATTGGTTGTTACTCCCTACAGCTATTTTGACAGTCGATATTTTTGGTCGGCAAACTATGATGATGGAACACTGTCTTATGAACAATGGCAGGCATCGTTATTGGACGAACAGACAAAATACTATAAGACATTGACTCGTGTGAAAGGAAAAGAGACATGGCAACAGTTTATGCTAGTACAGAATTATCCACTGTTGCGTGGCGCGAAAAATGTGGCGGTGGTAATTTGTCTTGATAAAAATAAAATCTATGAAGAAGTGAAAGATATTGAGGAATTCGGTGACAGCAGCTTTTTCGTGATGGGTAGCGAAGAAGGCATGGTAATCGGACAGGGGACGGAGCCGGAGGGACTGACCTACCAGTCTTTGGAAGATGAATATGGTATTATATCAGGAAAATTAAATCGGGAAAAAGTGGCGGTTAGCTATGTTTCAAGTAAAATTATTGATTGGAAATATTTGGTTGTCACATCGCGCAGACAGATTTTAGGACCTATCAACCAGTTAAAATATGGATTCATTATTGTTGTACTGATTTGTCTACTCATTGGCGGGCTGATTGCGATTTATATTGCAAAGAAGAATTATTATCCCATCTCCCGTATTATGGAAAAATTGCGTGGACAAGTAGAGTGGAAAGGGGAAGGGGAAACAGATGAATATGCGCTGATTAACCAGGCGCTGCAAAAGCTAGTGGACCAGAACACCATGCTCTCTGATGCATTTTCCAAACAAAAAAATGTCTGGCGGCAGAACTTTTTATATCGGCTACTCAAGGGACGAAAGGACGAAACCTTGCCAGCAGAATTGTCCATGGAAAAATTAGGAATTTCATTCCACAGTGATACGTTTTGTGTGGCTGTATTTTGGATAAAAGATATTGGAGCATTGTTCCGCGGCGAGGATGTGTCTGTGGGTGAGCGGGAGCAGGCGCTGCAACTGATTATCGACAATATTTTGTCGGAGTTGCTGGAAGGAAAGCAGACAGTCTATACGCTGGAGGTGGATAATATCCTCACTTGTCTTATTAATACGGCGGATAGCTCGGGGGACAGTTTAGAAACAGCAGTAAAAGCGCTGAGTGAGACCAGTGACTATGTGGAAGAATATTTTCATATTACAGTCATGCCGGCAATCAGTAATATTGTGACAGGCCTTGACATGGCGGCGGGCGCGTACCGTCAGGCGCTGGATGTGATGGAATATGAATCTGTGATGGGGAGTAAGACACCCGTTATTTATCAGGAAATTGAACATTTATCCAATGCATTTTACTATTTCCCGCTGGAAAAGGAACAGCAGCTTATGAATGCAGTCACTAGTGGGGAAGAAGAGGCAGCAAACAGGATTATTGAAGAGATTATCCATGAAAATTTTGAAAAAGAACACAAGCTTTCCGCAGCAATGGCAAAATGTCTGATATCGGACCTGATTAGCGCTATGATGAAAGCAATTCACATATCTCACTCCTCGGAAGGGGAAGAACTAATGAAAAACGGCGCGTATATTGACCGTTTGATTCAGTGCGAAATGGTGCAGGACATGCAGGAGGTGGCAAAAACACTGCTGCGCGAACTTTGCGGCTATGTGAATGAACAAAAACCGAAAACAAAAATCAATAAGTTGGCGGAAGAAATTGCGGCGTTTATCCAGCAGGAATATACCAACCAAAGTATGAATATTTCCTATATTGCAGACCATTTCGGGTTTACTCCATCGTATGTATCCAAGGTGTTCCGCGACTGGAGCCATCAGTCATTGTTAGATTATATTAATGAAATCCGCGTAGACGCGGCAAAAGAGCTTATGCAGGATAAAAGCGTTATGGTGGGAGATGTGTCAGCAAAAGTCGGGTTTACCAATGTGCGGACATTTACCAGAATTTTCAAAAAATATGTTGGCGTCACACCAGGAAAATTTAAAGAATGATGCTATGAAAAAAAATAAAAAGGCAGAAGAATGAAAATTCTTCTGCTTTTTTTTCTGCAGATTCCGTCAGCAACAGAAGGTGAAAAGCCTTTATATTTCCTCTGTCCTTGCGGTTTCATCCTATGTTTATATTTTGTCACATACAGATGAAATTTTGTCTATTGTGAAAAAGGCAGTAGATATGCTATGATAAAAACAGATGATATTCTTGAAAATCAAAGTTGGTGATTTTTACGATATGAATATAGGGAGAATGACTGGAGGGAACCAAATGAAGAAACGATTGCAAAAAGGAGGGTGCTGGTGTTTAGCTGTTTTGTTGGCTGCGGCAAGTCTGAGTGGCTGTGGCGATGGAAATCAAAGGAAACATGGCGGTGCAACGGGGGAAAATGAAGTTCGTTATCCTATTAAAACAGAAGAATCGCTGACCTATTGGTGTAAATATTCTTCTGCTGACTTTGGAGCTGATCTTGGTGCAACACCCTTTGGAGAAGAATTGCAGAAAAAAACGGGTGTGAAAGTAAACTATATTCATCCAACGACTGGTAGTGAAAAGGAAGAATTGAACCTGATGCTGGCATCACGAAATTTGCCTGATATTATTGAACATTCCTGGATTTCTTTTGACGGCGGACCAGAAAAAGCAATTAAGGAAGAATATATCATTGATTTAACGGATGTAATCAATCAAAATGCACCCAACTACCAAAACTATCTGGACCAAAACCCCGATATTGAAAAAATGGTGAAAACAGATGATGGAAAGCACTATGTCTTCGCATTTATCCGCGGCAATGAGTTGCTTACGGTGTCACAGGGACCTATTATCCGCAAGGATTGGCTGGACGATTTGGGACTGGAAGTGCCGGAAACAATTGACGAATGGGAAACGATGCTGCGGCGTTTTCGGGATGAGAAAGGTGCACAGGCGCCGCTGAGTTATGATTTTTCTATAGGGCTTGGCGGAAAATTTTTGGTAGGCAGCTATGGCGTCAAAAACGGTTTTTATCAAGAGAACGGCAGTGTGAAATATGGACCCATCCAGCAGGGCTATAAAGCTTTTATCACGAAACTGCGACAATGGTATCAGGAAGGACTGTTGGATCCTAGTTTTGCAAATGTGGACAGAGACATGACGGAAAGCAACATGCTCAACGGAAGGACGGGCGCGACCTATGGATATGGCGGCGGCAGCATCGGAACGTGGATGACGCATAAAAAAGACGGAGATTCCTTTGATTTGGTCGGTGCGCCATACCCAACTTTAAACAAAGGAGAAAAACCGATGTTCGGACAACGGGAGGGACGTTATGTTTCCTATGGTTCAGCGGCAATTACCACTTCCTGCAAAAATATTCCGTTGGCGGCGCAGTTTTTAGATTACGGATATTCTCAAGAAGGACGCATCACAATGAATTTTGGTATTGAAGACGTCAGCTATCAAATGGAGGAAGGAAATCCTGTCTATACAGACTTGATTACACATAATCCGGAAGGCAAATCCATTTCCCAAATGCTCAAGGGATATATTCGGGAGGGATATGGACCTTACATACAAGATGAACGATATTTAAAACAATACTATACCTTGCCGCAGCAGTGGCAGGCAATCAAACGCTGGGCAGACACTAATACGGTGCTTTATGATTTACCGCCCATCACCTGCACTGCAGAGGAAAGCGAAGAATTCAGTAAAATTATGGCGCAGGTGACGCCTTACCAAACGCAAATACTGAGAGAATTCATTATGGGGGCACAGCCGGTAGAAGCGTTTGACGATTATGTTGCGACAATCCGTACAATGGGCATTGACCGGGCGGTGGAAATCAACCAGGCAGCGCTCAAACGGTATTATAATCGGTAAAGGATTTGAAAAGAAAGAGAGGGAGGAAACAAATTATGCAAAAAAAGATGAAACGGACAAGAATTGCAATATGGGGGTTGCTTATAAGCTTGCTCCTTTGTGCATTTTCGGGAATGACAGCAGGTGCACAGTCTTTGGGGAGCAAACAACTGTTGGATTTGCAGGCATTTGGTATTGTTGAGGGGAATGAACAGGGAGACCTGCAACTAGAGGAAATGGTTACCCGTGCGGAGTTCTGTAAAGTGCTTGCAAGGCTGGCGCGGATAGACCAGATAGGCGGCGTTGCCCAAAGCCAGTTTCCGGATGTACCGGTAGACCATTGGGCTGTAGGCTATATTGAAGTGATGGTTTCTATGGGAATTGTGAGCGGATATCCGGATGGGAACTTTTACCCGGATGTACCGGTGGAATATGCGGAAGCAGTTTGTATGCTGGTTCGGATGCTTGGCTATGGGCAGGCAGCGGAGCAGCTCGGCGGGTATCCGTTGGGATATGTTACGCAGGGCGGTTCTCTGGGACTGCTGAAAAATGTAAATGGAAAAAATGAAACACCTTTGACGCGCGAAGCGGCGTTTATCTTGGTCTATAATGCGCTGGATATTGAACGGTTGGTCTATACCGGTGTAAGCGGAGCGGGAAACTATCAAATGGAGAAAGGCGATACCTACCGCAAGATTTTAATGGGATATGGGGAAGATGAACTGATTCGGCTTAGTGGTGTTATTACAGGAACCTATGACACTTGGCTTGTGAAGCCCAATCAAAATATTGAAACGTATCAAGTGGAACTTGATGGTGTAACACTGGATGTAGGAACATCTGACGCAGCGGACTATCTCGGACAGAAAGTGGACCTGTTCGTTCAGGAAGACGAAAACAGCGGACGCTATGTGATTCGTTCCATCGTACCAAACCGTACAAATGTTATTTTGGAAACAGAATTTGACAATATCATCAGTCTGGATACGTCTAAGATAGAATATGAAAACAAAGAAGGACAAAAGATTCGCGAAAGCATTGCAGAAGACCCTACAATTGTCTATAATGGTTTGTTTGTACGCGGTTGGGATGAAATTGACTTGTCCTCTATGCAGGATGGTTCCATCAAAATGATTAGCAACGATGGTTCGGGTGTTTTCAATGTTATTTTTGTGAATGAATATGAAAGTTTTGTGGTAGAGAGCGTCCGTGTAGACAGCAACCGCATCAATTTTATCGGCGACCAGCGCTTTCAGGGACAGCGTGGCGTTTTACTTCGGGATGAGGATAACGATGATTTGAAAGCAAAGCTGATGGATGCAGATGGAAACGAGATGAAGCTGGAGGATGTAAAAAAGGACAATGTTGTGAGCATTTTTGCCAGCAGCGACGGGAACTTGATTCGTCTTTATGTGAATAGTAAGGTGTTTGGTGGAACGGTAGAAGAAGTGAACAGCGAAGACGGAACTGTCGTGGTAGACGGACAGTCCTATGATTTGGAGAAAAAAGCATATACCGGTTCCAAAGATATCTCATCCATTATGGGTAGAGAAATCAAAGCATATCTCAATTTTGACGGAAAAATTGCTTATTGGAAAGAAGGAAATGACGCAAACAACTATGGCGCGGTGGTAGAACTGTCGACTGGCGGATTTGAAAAAGCAAGTGCGAAACTGGTCGTTGGCGATGTTTTGCTGGATACAGTGGAAGAAGCCGGCGACGACTACAGTAATGATGTGCCGGCGATTACAGCGCAGAACAAAGATATTCTTGTTTTGGACTTTGCAGCTAAGGTTCGCTTTGACGGTGTAAGCTATACCGGCGCGGAGGCAGTTAGAAAATTGCAGGAAAAAATGGGTTTGACCATCAAAGGGTATCCTGTGATTTACAAACTGAATACAGATGGACAAATCAAGGAAATCAATACACCAGATAAGGTTGGAACCTATGAACTCGGCTCCGCGCATGAAAAAGTATATAATGCACATGAAAAGACTTTTGGGAAAACTTCCGGCGGCGCATTTGGAATTGAAAATAGTACAGTAGCAATTTGTGTACCGGATCCGGATCCGAAAAAGAAACAAGTCTCTTGTGATGAAGATTATCTTGCGCCAGTGGATTTGAACAACAACCAGAGCTATAAAGTGGAAGGATTTGAATTTGACGAAGATACTAAGAGTGTGAAACTGATTGTGATAACCACGGAACTGGACCACACTTCGACTGGTCATGTGACGTCGTCCAATAAGGTCGGTTTAGTATATGGATCCTCCTATATCGCAAGTGAAGACGGCGACCAGATTCAAATTGTGCATATGGTGACAGATAAAGGGGAACAGAAAGTTGAAGTTTCTAACAGCACCACCAGTACGAGCAATTTCAAGGCGCTGAAACCAGGACAGTTGATTTTATATTCGCTGGACAATGAGGACAGGTTGGACGGATATTCCCTTGTGGAATCCGTTGACCCTGTGCCGGATCACCGTTATAGTCAAGGAACAGATTTGGAATTATTTATCGGAAAGATTCAGGATGTATCCTATAATGAAGTGTCTGAAGAACTGAACCGTCGTGTGGATATTGTCACCATGGCAACAAACTATGGTATTGAGCAGAATTATGAAGTGCAGACAAGGAGTAGTCAGCCGGTTTATGTCTATGATACGATAGAGAAAAAAGCACATCTCGGTAGTCATGAAGATTTTCTGTCAACCCATCAGGTTGCGATGGTATATGTATCGTATAACAAAGTCAAAGCGGTTGTTATTGTGAAATAATAGAGGTAGAGGAGGAGAGAAACGATGAAAAAGAAATATTTCAGTCTGTTGCTCGCGCTTTCAATGATTTTGACTGCACTGTCAGCCATGCCGGCGTTCGCAGCAAGACCATATACTCCGGATTCCGATTTAAGCACGCTAGGATCCACATTTATAGAAGAGGAACTGACAAACGAATATTATGCACTGCCGAACCACGAAAATTTACTCAGCGGAATTATAGCAGCGGGTACAAATATGCCAATAGGAGCAAGTGGAAACGCTGTTTGCGTTCCTGATACGTCTCCATATATCAAAGTAGGAATCAGCGGTAACAATACAACAGGGAATATTTTTAACTCAAATAACAACAATGCAGATTCAGGATTTACAATGCTGTTTAACTACGCAAGTGATCCGACAACAGTAGAGCCAAAGTCGGCGCAGTTAAATGCTGCTGCGAGTAAAGTCCCTTTTTATATTGCGTTTGATTTAGCACATGCAGAGGCGACAGCTGGTGGGAATACGGTACCAAAATATTTTAACCGCGTTTCCATTGCAGGATCTGCAGATAATAATCCGAGTGCAGCTAAGAAAAGACGGAACTATATTGAAGAGTGGAAGCTAAACATTACCGATGATGCGGCAAATTTTATAGGAACGACCAGTGACAATCCAGGAGCCAATACGGCGGCAACAATGGGAAACTGGAAAACGATTTACAATAATAACAAAGAAGCTGGAGAAATCGTTTCAGAGAAAGCTGGTACTGTGAAGTTGAGCGGTATTGTACAGTCCAGATATGTGATGGTGGAAGTAGATAATCTTCGGGTTGACCAGAATGGAGACTCTTCCTCGACTATAAATGGTCGTTTTACCGGATTCCAGGTTTATCTAGAGGATGTTGTTGCGAAACAGAGCAGCGGATATACAGTGAATGCCAGAGAGAAAACCGTTACACTGGAGGGTAATCCAACAGTGGTAGATTTTTTAGGTAATCTGGAACTACAGGACACGAATTTGCAGGCAGGCGTTTTCACAGACAACGAAGCAACCGGTGCGAAAACGGGAACTGTTGCAAACGGAAATTATTTAATTACCTATTTTGAAAACGATGGCACGAAAGAAATTATCAGTGTCTATACAATTTCTGCTGGGGAAGGCGGGGAACCAACACCTGCAACGCCAACCCCGACGGAAACGGCGACGCCAACGCCAACTCCGATGGAAACAGCAACACCGACACCTACCGGAACGCCGACTCCAACGCAGCCGCCAGTGGTATCAAACAGTCAAGCGTTTACACCGGGTTCGGAGGGGACACCGGGAACTACTTATGTAGCGGAAGAATTAACAGACGCATATTACACCATACCGACTTATTATGACTTATTATATAATATTATCCGACCATCAGACAATGCACAGTATATGAATCCATCGGAAACTTCACCGGCTGCATTGATAAACTACCCCTATATTAAAATAGGTGGCGGAAGAGCAGAACTGTTTAATAACAAAATTTCCTCAGGAAGTGATTTAACCGCAATTTTTCAGAATTTGCCCGGTAAAAAATTGCAGTTGAATTTTCCGACAAATAGTGCGCCGGTTTATTTTGCTTTTGACCTTGCACATGAAGATGTGAAAGCGGGGCAGACAGCATTGCCGAAATATTTTAACCGTGTTTCTGTTGCAGGGCATAAGGATAATGCAACAAATAGTTCAAAACAGCCATATATATCAGATTGGAAGTTGAATATTACAAATACGGATAGTGCATTTGTAGACGCGACTACGGCAGACGCTACCTCAGCGGCGCTTTCCAATCCGGCGTGGAAAACTATTTATGCTGCAACGGCGGATGAAACAATATGCGGAGAGGCAGCTACTGTTAAAACGGACAGCATTATCCAGTCGCGTTATCTCATGGTAGAAATGGGCAAATTCAACTTCAAAATAGGCAGTACGCCAACGAATCTGCGTTTGACAGGATTCCAAGTATATCTGGAGGATATTGTATCGAATGACAGTAGTTATGTTGTGGACTCGAAATCCAAACTGGTGAAACTGACGGATGGGTCTAATCTTCCAACCGTTACCGATTTCCTTGGCAAATTCACGCTGCAGGACTCGAAATTACATATGGGTGTCTTTTCTGATACGGCGGGGCAGACAGAAAAACAAGCTTCTGCACAGATTACGCCGGGACAGGATTATTTGATTACCTATTTCGGTGAAGGGGCGGACAAAGAAATTGTCAGCGTTTATGATATTAACTTTCCTGTACCGCGTGTGGAAAATGTTGTGATAAATGCAGCGGCGGGAACGGATGTGGGCAATGAAGTGTCGCTTACCTATACCTTCCATGACTGCGATATAGAGGCAGGACATACAGACCAGAGCATTATTAAGTGGTATGCAGACGGCGTGTTGATTGACGGCGTAACCGGAACAAAATATACACTGCGTACGGCGGATATTGGTAAGAGTATTACAGCGGAAGTGATTCCAAGTTGTGGAGCATTTCAAGGGAAGATAGTGGCAAGTTCCGCCCCATCAGCGACAATAAAGAGAATTGTGGTTGGAAATCTTATGCCAGGAGCGCATGTGAGTGAAGTGGAAAATTGCGAAAGTGAAGCAATCTCATCTATGTTGAAAGGTTTTGCGACAGACACAGGCATTGTGAATGCAGCTACAAATACCATACGGTTCCGTGCAAAATTGGGCGATAGTCGTTGGGTAACAAGTTTCAATCTGGTGATGACGGCAAGCGATAAAATCACAGGATATGAAATCGTTGGCTATTTAAATGGCGAAGCAGTGACAGTAGATTCATCTACGGCAAGCGGCGGTGGCACCATTTCAAAACAACTGGGAACGCCTTGTTGCATAGATGAAATTGAGGTGAAGGTGCAGTCCGCCGGAGACAGCGCACAGAAATTGGGCGTTGACCGTTTTGAAATTTTCAGTAATTTGACGGATGCGCTTGCAGTAAGCCTTGATAAACAAAATCTAACGATTCAGGACGCGAATGCAGTGGTAAGCGATTTGACACTGCCGACGATAGGTGCAGCGTATACCTCCATTCAGTGGACATCTTCTGACGAAAGTATTATCACGAGTGATGGGAAAGTTAAAGTGCCATTTACCAGACAGCCACATGATGTGACGATGACAGCAGTTATTACACGTGGCAATGAATCGGCTACCGTACAAATTCTGCTGAAAGTATATGGTTTAGATCAATTCCAAATGCCGCCGAAAGATGGACCGGGAGAAAATTTGACCGCATTTAGCATTGTGAGCAGCGACGGCGAACTAAAACCTGGCAGTACAGCGGCTATGGCGGCGGATGGAAAAGGTACTACCAGCTGGATTGCAAAAGTGACAGAAGATGTAAAACCGTCACTAACTGTGGATTTTGGTATGGAGCGTGAAGTAAACCGGTTGCGTGCGGCGGAAACCATGAATGGCATTAGTTATGCCATTGCCGGTTATACCGTCAGCACTTCAAGCGATGGTACGGCATGGAAAACGCTGCTAAGTGGAACAGAAATTGGGGAAATTTTTGATAAATCCTTTGATACTGTAGAATGCAGATATGTGAAATTTACGATTACCGCGCTGAAAGACGGTGCGGCATATGGCGGAATCAGGGAACTGGAGCTCTATTTTGACCCGGCAGCAAACGATATTGTAAAAATGGAAGAAGAAGCCGTCATATTGAATCTGCCTTATATGATTGCTACAGATAAAGTGGAACTGCCGCAGCCAAAATATGGCGCTACCTTCCATTGGATAACGGAGAACAATTTAATTACAGATGATGGTACAGTTACGCATCCTCAAAATGACACTAAAGTGACTCTGACATTGCAAATTAGCCGTGAAGGAGCAACAGTCACAAAATCCTTTGGACAATTTTTGATTACCGGCACGGAAAAGAAAACGGTTGGCAGTCTAGCAGGTGGCGGCGGTGGCGGCGGTGGTCGCGGCAGCAGTAGTGGTAGTGCCGGTGGACTTGGCATATTAGGCAATGCACCACAGGTTGCTGCGCCACAGCAACCGAATGAAACGGTGGCAGGATTTGAAGATGTGTCGAAAAACCATTGGGCAAGTGGATATATTGCGGATTTATCCATCAAAGGAATTTTGTCGGGTGTGTCACAAAAACGGTTCGCACCGGAAGATGCAGTTACACGAGAACAGATGGCGAAATTGCTGGTATGTGCATTTGATGTGCCGGCGGCAAGTGGGGCGAATCCATTTACGGATGTACCGGTAGGCGATTGGTCGGCAGATTACATCCGCAGGGCAGCAGAGAGCGGATTGTTGCGCGGCATAGAGGATGGTATTTTTGGACTGGGCAATAATATGGCACGTCAGGATGTTGCGGTTGCCATTGTCCGTGTGCTGGAACAAAATGGCATTGTCTTGCAAGAGGGTAATGTGGATGCTTTTGTGGACGCTGAAGAGATTGACGAATATGCAAAATCCGCAGTTGCAAAATTGTATAGGGCGGGCGTGATGGTTGGTGACAACCTTGGCAGCTTCCGGCCTGGAGCTGAAGTGACTCGTGCAGAGGCAGCGAAAATTGTTTATGTAGCAATAAGACTTGCGTCAGGGAGCGGTGAGTAATGATGAAAAAAAGAGTATTAGCAATCTTGCTCTGTATGGCGATGTATCTTGTGGCGGCGGCAGCGCTGGCGCAGGATAACGCTGAGGAAAATCCGCAGCAACTGCGTGACGCAGTAGAGGAACTGGTGATGTCAGGCGGAGAACTTGTTGTGGGCGGTGAGGAAGAAACAGGGCAGGTTATAGAAGGAGAAGCAGAAAAAGAGGAAACAGAACAGCCGGAAGAAGAGGTAGTACCAGTACAAGAAGGGGTTGTGACAGCGCAGGAACAGTCGGAAGATGCTCTCTCTGTGGACGCGCAAGTAAAAGATAGTGTGAATGCGGCAAGCAGTTCGAGCGACTTGAATCTACAAACAACCTTCAATCTGGATGAATATGACTTTTCAGATCCCAGTACTAAGGGGTTGGAAAGGTTTCCGACAGATGAAGAATTCTTTGGCGTATGGGATGAATCCAAAGGGAAATTTACCAAAGAACCTATTTTGGACTATAGCTATGTATCAAACTATGGTTTGACGCTCCGAGCGGTAGAGGAAGCGGCAAAAGCGGGTGACTATCCCACGGCAAAAGCAGAGCTGCAAAAGTACTATAATGCAAAAGTGGAAAAACGCGGTCTTTCCAAGCTGGGAAGCAACAGTCAATATGAAATCATGGTGGCACAGCTTTTGCTGCAAAATTTTCACTTTAATGGAAACAGTAACCACAATGTGGCGGATATTTTCTACATGGGAAGCGAATGGGCGCCGGTTTATGTGGAAATGAAGTCCCAAATCAATCGGTTTAAAACGCGCGGCGATAAAATGATGCCAATTACCATTTGTGCAGTAAACAAAGACGACTACGAAGCGGAGTTCTACAGTAAAGAGAATCCAGATGCAGGTCCAGAGGTGCTGGGAAAATCTGCTTATCTGGAGGTGCAAATCGGCAGCACCATGCGTCGCATTCCGGTGAGCGAAGATACCTATACGGCGGCGGGGGGATACCGCAGGCAAAACTTCGGTTCGGAGCCATATCTCTATGCGCGGGAAGCGGCAATCGGGGAAGTGGACCCTGTCAACTCCGATACGCGGCGTACTTTTTTGAAATTTGACCTTAGCGATATTGGCGCATCGGATACCATCACCTCTGCGCGCTTGGTTTTGTGGGGGCGGTGGGTAGATAAAGCGGATACGCCACGAGGCGATATGTCTTATCAGAAACGTATGACTGCGATTACCAACTATGATACAGGCTGGACAGAAAATGAATTGTATTTTAATGATACTTCCCATACCAATGCGATTTTCTCCTATGACGGAGAATGGGGCACTAAATGGGTGCAGCCAAATAAAGACCGCTGCAATCCGTTGGCACGTTTTGAAGAAGAATTGTTCCGTTTTAGCGGATGGTTTGATAAACTGTGTGCGCAATATCAATATACAGGGAATGAAATCTATGCACGGACAGCATTTATGTATCTGCATAACTGGATTACAACTACCTATCTCCGCTATCGCGGATGTCCGGAGGTGCCGGACCCTTCCGGCAACGGAAACGCTATTAAGCTGAAATATGGTGGATATAGTAAGGCGCTGGATATGTATACCAGAACAACAAACTTAACAAGATACATTGAATATTTATATGACAGTGAATATATGACGCCGGAACTGTTCACCACATTCTTAAAATATATGTATAGCATGGGAAGGGTATTTTCCACCTATTGGACTACACAGGAAAAAACGAATAACTGGGGTTCCGCTTCCTGTAATGGATTTTTCCAGTTGATTGGTCACTATCCGGAATTCCGTGAATCGGAAGCATGGACTGTTATCATGTTGAACCGTGTGGAGGAAATCACTGGAAATATCCTGTTTGACGACGGCGCTTGTATAGAGCTGTCGCATGGATATACACAGTATACCATAGGAACGCTGTTATCAACAAAAGATGCGGCAGATACGCTGGGTGTAGAAGTGAATTATACGGATAGCATCATACAAAAGATTTTGACGTTAACCCAATATCTCATGTATTCCACAGGACCGGGCTGGCGGGATATTCAGGAAGGCGACGCACATACGTTTTCTAGTACTAGCTACAAAAGCTATCTGAAGCGAGTTGGTGATTGGCTTGGAGATCCGCATTTGCTTTGGGCAGCTTATGATGGAAAAAAAGGCGAAGCGCCGGACTTCAAATCTCTCATGTACCCAATCAGCAGCAAGGTATTCATGCGTAGCGGCTGGGGTAGCAATGACCTGTATCTGGCGACGAGTGCGGATGCCAGTCAGGGGTCGCACGGACACTGGGACGA
>CATIYX010000325.1 GCA_949739095.1 uncultured Clostridia bacterium
AAGAAAATTTGAGAAAAAAGTAAAAAAAATCTTGCAAAATGTGTGAAAAAAGTTTATTATATATAATAGATGAATATTAGGTATTTGTAAATTCAGGAGACGAGCCCTTTTGATATTTGCAAACAAATGAGGAGGCGGTCTATTTTGAGCAGCAGAATGTTTCAGAATGTGATCAATCAGATTAAGGAACTCTATGGCAGAAAGTTAGGCGTAATTGATAGTGCTGGGTCTGTGACGGCATGTACACCGGGGATACTGGACCCTGCTACGGTAGAAACTATTTTGAAAAAATATGCGGATCCGGCGGCGCTGTATTCCTATAATGGATTTACTTATAAGCCGATTGGAACTCGCAATAAAATTGACTTCATAACATTTTGTGAAGGTGGCGATGAAACGGCAAGAATGTGTTGCAGTGTTTTATCTATTACGCTGTCCAATATCAAAGTGTTCCATGATGAAAAATATGACAAAACAAATCTGGTGAAGAATATCCTGATGGATAATATTCTACCGGGCGATATTTTAATTAAGGCGAAAGAACTTGCTTTGCCGATTGATATTCACCGAGTTGTCTTTTTGATTCAAAACCCCAGTGGAACAAATTTTTCTATCTATGACATTATGCAAAATCTGTTCCCTGAAAAGGGTAGAAACTTTATTATCAACATTGATGAACGCTACATTGCGTTGGTGAAAGAAGTGCCGGAAAATGTAGATATTCAGGAACTTGAAAAAACGGCGCAGGCGATTGTGGATACCATTTGTGCAGAGACCGTTATCAGGGTCTACATTGGTGTCAGTTCTGTCTGCACCAACATTCGCGAGTTGGCAAAAGCCTATAAAGAATCACAGATTGCATTGGATGTTGGGAAAGTTTTTGATATGGAAAAACAAATCATGAACTATGAAAGTCTCGGCATCGGACGTCTGATTTATCAGCTCCCGACTACACTTTGTGAACTGTTTTTGTCAGAAGTATTTAAAAAAGAATCCATTGATGCACTGGATTCCGAAACAGTTTTAACAATTCAAAAGTTTTTCAAACACAATCTGAACGTATCGGAAACAGCGCGTGAGCTGTTTGTGCATAGAAATACACTGGTTTATCGTCTGGATAAAATTGAAAAAATCACTGGGCTTGATTTGCGTGAGTTTGACCAGGCAGTGACATTTAAGGTTGCTATGATGGTAAACAAATATTTGTCTTCCGGTGCAGTGAAGTTTTAACCAAAATACGGCTGGAGCATGAATAGAGGCAAGCTGTGCAGGAGGAGAGCCAATGATATTGTTTGAACATGTGACGAAAACCTATAATAATAACGTGAAGGCGCTTGATGATGTGAGTTTTCATATCAGACGCGGCGATTTCGTGTTTGTTGTAGGTCATAGTGGTGCGGGAAAATCTACACTGACTAAGCTGATTTTGCATGAAGAACAGCCCGATACGGGTTACATACGCGTAGGCGATTTTGATGTGACAAAACTCAGCAGGAAAATGGTGCCGTACCTCCGGCGCAGTATTGGTATGGTGTTTCAGGATTTCCGGCTGCTCCCGAATAAAACGGTTTATGAAAATATTGCATTTGCAATGGAGGTTATCGGCGCAACGCAGCGGCAGATTCGTCGGCGGATTCCCGATGTACTTAGTATGGTAGGGCTGACGATGAAAGCAAAGTGTTATCCCAACGAGCTCTCCGGCGGAGAACAGCAACGTGTGGGAATTGCACGTGCGCTGGCAAACAATCCACAATTGATTGTGGCAGATGAGCCAACGGGAAATCTGGATGATGAAACTGCATGGGAAATTATGGCGATCCTGGACCGCATTAATAAGTATGGAACAACTATCATTATGGTAACGCATTCACAGAAAATTGTAGATGAAATGCAGAAGCGTGTGATTGCGATTGACCGCGGGAAAATTGTGAAGGATGAACAGGGCGGTTATACATATGAAAACCAAGTATCGGAGGATACTATTTTTGATTTTACCTATACCAGCCAAAAACAGGGATATGGGGATATTCTGAAGGAACTGGAAGCACTCAATATCAATATTCACCATGGTGATGAATAGGACAAGGAGGAACACATGCCATTGAGAAATATGAAATATTATGCGGGACAGTCCCTGTATAGTATTTGGCGAAATAAATTAATGAGCCTGATTTCCATGTCTACGGTTTGTTTTTGTTTGATTCTGCTCGGTGTGGCGATATTGATTGGAGATAATTTGCAGTATATATCGAAGCAATTACAGGCACAGTTTGAAATTCAGGCATTTATGGACAGTAGCGCGTCGCAGGCGCAAGTGAATGAAATGGAAAATAAAATCAAAGCGCTTACCGGTGTTGCGGAAGTTGTGGTCGAGACGCCGGAAGAGGGTATTGAGTGGTTTAAACAGGAAGTGGAGAACGGTGCAGAAGCATTTGAGGGATTGGAGGGCGAGAATAATCCGTTGCCCTATTGCTTCAAAGTGACACTTTCCGATGCGTCTCAGGCAGAAAATATCGAAAAATCCATTCAATCCATGAATCAAATCCTACAGGTGAACAATCGGCGGGATGTTTTAAATTCCATTGTGCATTTCACAAAAGGAATTCGGTGGGTCAGTCTGGCGGGCATGTTGATTTTTGCACTTATTGCAGTGTTTATTATCTCAAATACCATTAAATTGGCAGTGATGGCGCGCAGTAGGGAAATCAGCATTATGAAATCGGTTGGAGCGACTGACTGGTTTATCCGCTGGCCCTTTATTATTGAAGGGGCGATTGTAGGTTTGATTGGCGCTATTATCGCATTTTTCCCGGTGTTTTTCGGCTATCGAGGCATTGCGCTCTGGTGGAGCGGATTGCTGGATATCGTGAAGCTGGTAGATGCAAATATGATATTAGGCTATTTGATTTTGGCATTCTGTCTGATTGGAATTGGAATTGGTTCCATTGGTAGTATTATGGCGGTGCGAAAACATTTAAGGGTGTAAGAGGTGAAAAAGATGACGAAAACGTGGAAGCGTTTGTTAGCAGCGGCATTAGCAGGATCTTTTTTGGTCTCCTTGCCGGTATATGCTGCAAAAACAGATGAAATTAAAAATAAAATTGAACAAAGCAAAAAGCAACAGAGTCAGAAAGAAAACGAAATTAAAAATATTGAAAGCCAGCAGCAAGATGTGATGCAGGAAAAGGAAGCACTGGACAATCAGATTAACGAGATTCAGAAAACAATTGATGAAATTGAGAGCGTAATTGATGAAAGCGATCGGCAGATTGTAGCTAAAAATGAGGAACTGAGCGCAGCGGAAGAACGTTTAGCGGCAGTGGACGACCAGCTGAAACAGCGGGTCAAATCTATGTATATGAATGGAAACACTTCCTATTTGGAAATTTTGTTTGGCGCCGAGAGTTTTTCTGATTTGCTGACGCGTGTGAATATGCTGAAATATATTGTAGATAATGATAATAAAATCATTGCTGAGGTGGTGGCAGATAAAAACACCATTGAACAAGCAAAAGCAGTAATTGAAGAACAGAAAAATGAACAGGAAACGGCGAAAGAGTTGCAAGTCAGTGAAAAAAGGCGGATGGAAGCGAGCGTTGCACGCCAGCAAGAAATTATGAAATCTTTGGAAGACGATAAAGACAAACTGCGGGCAGAGCAGGAAAAATTGAAAGCTTCAGAAGATGAATTGATGCGGGAAATGGACCGCATTGAAGCTGAAGAACGGGAGCGGGAACGTCAGGCGGCGCAAAGTGGTTCTAGCTCGTCAGGCGGAACCGTAACACGCGGTTCGGGTGTGATGGGATGGCCGCTTGCGGTAAGTGGAAGAATTACCTCACGCTTTGGATATCGGAGTGAAACAGCAATTAACAATCATACTGGTATAGATATTGCGGCATCTACAGGAACAGCAATTTTAGCAGCAGACAGTGGTACAGTATCGGCTGTGCGATATGATAAAAATGGCTATGGAAATTATGTGCTGATTAGCCACGGAGGCGGATTGTTTACGCTCTATGGACATTGTAGTGCGACCTATGTATCTGTAGGACAGAGTGTTTCCAAAGGACAGAAAATCGCTGCTGTGGGTAGTACCGGATATTCAACCGGACCTCATTTACATTTTGAAGTGAGGGTCGGCGGTGTACGTGTTAATCCGGAGCCATATATCAGCTAAATTTTTGCGAAGTGGTTTAGACTACTGTTTGGAAAAAAGAATAGTATTTTTAATTCATAGGTTTATGAGAATAAGTGAGTCGTTTTAACTGTTGAATTTGTTATGGCGTTAGAATTCTCTTGTTCGGTGCGATAGGTGATTGAATAAGGGAAGAAAGGGAAGGTACTGAATGGGAAACTTGACCATGTATAAGGAGCTTTGGACATTTTTGATTTCCATGCTGCCAATTGTGGAATTGCGTGGGGCGATTCCGGTAGGATTGGCAAGCGGTATCAATCCTGTTTTGAATTACATCTTATGCGTGATAGGAAATATGCTGCCGATACCATTTATCTTGTTGTTTATCAGACCACTGTTTATCAAGTTGAAACAAATCCCACGAGTGCGAGGGACGATTAATAAACTGGAAAACAAAGCCCATATGAAATCGGATACAATTAAAAAATATAGCTTTTGGGGTTTAGTGATTTTCGTGGGTATTCCACTGCCGGGAACCGGCGGGTGGACAGGTGCATTGATTGCGGCGCTTTTAGGACTGCGGCTGAAACGTTCCTTGCCGGCAATTTTCATTGGCGTTTTGCTTGCCGGCGTGATTATGACTGTATTAACGCTGGTAGTTATGGCAGGTCTGACAGAAGGAATGGGATTTTTGGACAGTGCACTGAGATGGTTGGTAAAATAATGGCGGTTTTAATGAGAATATAGGAATGAAAGAAACGGAACAGTATCATTTTGTGTGATACTGTTCTTTTGATTACAGAAGAAATACGGCGGGTAAGGTGTTATATATTGATATAATCTCAGTAGTAACACATATAACAGGAATTGCTGCGTTTTCAGATAAAAGATACATGAACAAAAACTTGTTTTGCTGCAAAGTTTTAAACGCATCATCTATGAAAGGAGAAGCGGGATGCCACAACGCAAATTTATTTCAAAAGAATTAATTAACAGAGGGTGGTCATGTGATGAAAAATATTGCGTAACCGCTACCGACGGAACAAAATATCTTTTGCGGATAACGCCTTTTCATAAGAGGGCAAACCGCGCGGAAATGTTTCGTATGCAGCAGCAAGTTGTGGCTTTGGGAATACCGATGTGCAAACCCATTGAGATTGGCGAGTGTGACGAAGGCGTATATATGCTTCAGACTTGGATTGAAGGAGAGGAGGCGGAAGATGTTTTACCGCATCTTGTGAACGCAGAGCAGTATGCACTCGGGACAGATGCTGGTAAAATTTTGAAGAAAATTCATATGATTCCCGCACCAGCTCATCAGCCTGATTGGGAAGCGCGATTTAATGCAAAAATAGATAGGAAAATCAAAATGTATAACGATTGTCCGATTCAGTATGAAGGCGGAGAAGCATTTATAAATTACATAAACAATAACCGCCATTTGCTTCAAAACAGACCCCAGTGTTATCAACATGGAGATTATCATATCGGTAATATGATGATTGAAAATGATAAAATTGTTATCATAGATTTTGACCGCTATGATTTTGGCGACCCATGGGAAGAATTTAATCGTATTGTGTGGGCGGTGCAGAAATCACCATTATTTGCTTCAGGTATGATAAATGGATATTTTGACAATGATGTGCCAATGGAATTTTGGAATCTTCTTGCACTCTATATTTCGAGTAACACACTTTCTTCTCTTCCATGGGCAATCCCTTTTGGGGAAGAACAGGTAAGAATATTTCTTGCACAAGGAAAAGAGGTACTATCTTGGTATGACGGTATGCAAAATTCCATTCCCAATTGGTATTGCGAAGGCTATGAAAGAATTTGACTTTGGTTTTAGGAGTCAATACAGGATTTATGGCAATATAGATGGAATGCTGGAACATAGGAGAGCACACGAGGTTAGGAGCACTTAGGTTTTAAAATAGGCGCGAGGGGGCATATGATTATCGGATCGTTTGAAAGGCAATGATACAATGCAAAACAAGTGAGAATGCATTCCTATTGATTTATAAAAGATAACAAAGCTGTCTCTTTTATCAGAAGAGACAGCTTTGTCATTATATAGAGATAAGTGGAGCGCAAAATAAAAGATAAGATGTGATAATCTCTTTTTCCATGAGAAACATATTTGATTTGTTCAGGCATGAAAAGCGGTTCGCGGGTAAAGAATTTGCGAAACATTCTTTGCACTTGGTGCAAACATATTCAGGTGCTCTTATGCCTACCTCATGGAACGTATATCGTTCCCTAGAAAGCCGCGCACGACTTTTTGGGGGAAAGAGAGACAATCATATTCTAAAAAACAGAGATTGTTTTTCAGAGTAGTTAAAAAATATATACTGCATTAGTTACCACGATTATCGCATTTGTTTTGTACTGCATTGCTGCACTGTATAGATTGGCACGGAAAGTTTTTCGCCTGCCACGATTTTGGTATCATCTAAATCATTGTGCTGCATAATTTCCCACATAAATCCGCGTACATTTTCATCGGGACTATATTGTTCAGCAATGCCCAGCAGTGTATCGCCATAACGAACTGTGATGGTTTCGTAGTTCGTCAATGTTTTGAGTTGAACCAGTTCGTCCGCTTGGGCGTGAAAGGCAAGGGTCCCAATTAAAATGCAAAGCAAAACAACACCAAGAACGAAACAGATGAAACGGGGATAACAAATGGTAATCCGTTTTCTGCGTTTGGGTTTTTGTACAGCGATAAGTTTTAAGTTTGCTTGATAGTCTTTCATAAGCCAATTCACACCATTCTGCAAGAAATTGAACAAATGTTCCAGAACTTTCGTTCGTATATATTATAGCAGAACAAATGTTTGATGTCAAGTATTTTTTGGATAAAAATTTTTATTTTTTTTTGTATGAAATCCCAAAAGCAGAAAAAACTAAACATATCTACACGATTTGGTGGCAAGATGAAAGCAAAAACGGCAGGAGGAACAGCATGAGAACAATTCGGACAGACTTAGCGATTGAAGCACATGAATATTATACGGAAGGTGGAAAAAACGTTCCGGAGGGCGTGGATTTGCAAGAGACTGAGATGGAGGGCTGCAATATTACGCAGGTACGCATTTTGTCAGAGCAGGGAGAACAGGCGCTGCATAAACCGCAGGGAGAGTATATTACGGTGGAAATCCGTGATATTATGCGTTTAAGTGCACAGGGGCAGGAAGCAGTTGCCGGCGTATTGGGCAGACAAGTCAAACAATTATTAGAGGGACGAGGGATTCGTGATGAAGATGAAATTTTAGTAATTGGTCTGGGAAACTGGGATATTACGCCGGACGCGCTGGGACCTAAAACCATTTCTAAATTGTTTGTTACGCGGCATTTGGTGGAATATATGCCGGAAGTGGTGGAGAAGGGAACACGCTCAGTTTGTGCTATGTCACCGGGGGTACTTGGGATTACAGGAATTGAAACAGGTGAAATTGTGAAAGGGCTGGTAGAGCGAGTTAAACCTAAGGCAGTGATTGCTATTGATGCTCTGGCATCGCGCAGCACAGAGCGAGTTGGTGTTACTGTGCAGTTGTCTGATACTGGAATTTCACCAGGTTCGGGAATCGGAAACCGTCGGAAAGAACTATCGCAGCGGACGCTAGGTGTACCTGTTATTGCAATTGGTGTTCCTATGGTAGTGGATGCGGCAACGATTGCAGATGATGCACTGGATGCAGTGATTGGGAAACTGGGTGAATCAGCGGACAGGAGGTCGCCTTTTTATGAAATGCTGAAACATTTGGAGGAGGAGGAACGCTACGACCTTATCCGTCAGTCGCTGGGGACCGGGCTGGCAGATATGATAGTTACACCCAAAGAAATAGACGCGATGATTGAAGAAATTTCCGGCGTCTTGTCAGAAGGAATCAACAGGGGGATATATTCGCCGGAATTTTTGCAGCAGGTTTCCTGAAAGATGGAAAAGTATTAACAGGGGTTGTGGGCTGACAAAAGAATGATAAAACAGGGCGGTTCTATATCAGATTGGATATAGAGCCGCCTTTATTATATGAAAATTCTTGAAAGAGGAGTAGAGGGAGATGAGATAGACAAGCGATGTTTTTTCTAAAAAGCAATACTAAAAACAAGCCCTAAAACATATACATATTTATATGGGTGACAATATACGGGACGGTTGGCTAAAGTATAGACGGAGGGGTACTATGCAAAGGTACAAAGGAATAACGCGGGCGCGGTTGTGGATAGCAGTTATCATTTGCAGCATGTTTTTAGCGGGCGGTATCTGCGGAACGAAATTGGTATCCGTGTTAAAGCTAAAACTATATCCATACTATGTTGTTTCTGCTGTCACAGACCAAACGGGGCTATATGTTGAATCTGTGAAGCAGCAGCCTGGCGTGGGTGAACGGGTGGCAAATATTTGTGATGTTCTTTTGGGTGGAAATTTCTATCGGCCGGCAATGGCGATGGCAAGTGCAAGTGGAGTCTATAAAACGGTGATAACGCGGGAGGTTGTTATGACGGCAGAAAAAAGCTATCGGAGCGGAGAAACGATGGTAGAACAACCCTCGCAGGAGCTGCCGCCAATTAATACCAATCCGCTAGAAAAAACCATCAGCGCCAGCGGCGGGAATATTAAAGTTTCAGATAAAGTAACAATTAATAAT
>CATIYX010000326.1 GCA_949739095.1 uncultured Clostridia bacterium
CACGGCAGCAGGAGGAATCCGTTCAGGTCAACGTCCGGCAGGCATATGACGGGCGGTTGCCGGAGGAGACAGGGGAAACAGAGAAACCGCCGCAAACGGCGGTTCAAATCCGTCCGCAGTCCTATATGATACCTAAAAAAGAGAGTGGGGCGTTTGGAAATTATGTGAAACGCTGTTGGGTCATTTTAACGCGCTTTTTTGCAAATCCGGTGCAGATTATCCGCATTGCAGCAGAAAAGAAAGATGCGGCAGCGGGCATTCTATTTTGGATAATTAACGCTATTTTGGCGGGAGTGCTGCCGGCGGTCGGTGTGCCGCTACTGCTGAAAAAGATTGTAGGACCTTCCGTAATGCGAATGTTTGATTTTTCTGTCGGTGGATTGTGGTTGGAGGGCATTTTGGTAAATCTTATCTGGACGGCAGTTCTCAGTACCTTGACATTTGCCTTTGCAAAAGCAATGCACAGCCACGCGTCTTTTAAAAGTGTGATGGGGGCGGTAGGTGTGTCCTGCATTGGAACAGCGGCACTTACGCTAATCTCTTTCCTAATGATCTTGATTGCCCCGGGATTTGGTATTTGTTTTTATCTGTGTTTGCAGGGAATTGCACTGGTGGTGCTGTATGTAGCACTTGCACAGTCGCTTGACATTGGATACAGTAAAACGCTTTACTGCCTGCTTTATGCGCTGGCTGTGATTGGATTACTGATGGCGCTGTATGTCAGCGGTGTGGTTATGGAAATCACAGACAGTATCTCGGGCAGTGCATTTGGCGGTTATAGAGGTTTCGGTGGATTTGACAGCGGACTGCTGCGGTAAAAAGTTTTGTGTGGACAGAATATGAATTTTATTAATATGCAAGCGTTCAGGGTGGAAATCCGCGTTATATTATAAAAACTGGTATGCTGTATTGTACATAAAAAGAGGGATTCCGGTACTTCCGCTGTGCAGAAGCGGAATAGAGGTAGGCGCTGAGGAAAAGGAGAGAACGAGAATGAAACGTTCACAAATCAATCAGATTATTCGGGATATGGAACAGCTGGCACAAAAACACGGATTTGCACTGCCGCCATTTTGTCATCTGACACCGGAGGAATGGAAAACCAAAAATCACGAATATGATGAAATTCGTGATAACATGCTGGGATGGGATATTACAGATTATGGACTTGGGGATTTTGAAAAAGTGGGATTTGCGCTGATTACGCTGCGCAATGGCAATCAAAACAATCCAAAATATCAAAAAGTATATGCTGAGAAATTGCTTATGCTGCGGGAAGGACAACATTCCCCCATGCATTTTCATTGGAACAAAAGCGAAGATATCATTAACCGCGGCGGCGGAACGCTGATTATCCATTTGTATAACGATGATGGGAAAAACGGGCTTGCAGATACGGATGTGCAGGTCAACACTGATGGACATAGCTATTATGTTCCGGCGGGAACTGGCGTAGAGCTTCGTCCGGGGGAAAGTATCACGCTTTGGCCGCATCAGTACCACGATTTTGACGTGGTGCCGGGAAGCGGTGACGTACTGATTGGTGAGGTTTCCATGTGTAATGATGACAATACAGATAACTGTTTCTATGAAAATGTAGGACGTTTTCCGGAAATCGAAGAGGATGAAGCGCCATATCGCTTGCTTTGTAATGAATATCCGCCGGCAGAGTAAAGATAGAAAATAAGTGAAAAGCAAAAAAACTCTTGTATTTTGGCTGAGAAAGAGCCAGATACAAGAGTTTTTTCATGCTTTTATATCCCTTTTTGCATTATTCGGAAAGGGGTGTTGGTGCAGCAGACGACAACGCGGTGTCAGGAATCGGCGTAGCCATAGGTGTTTGTTGCGGCAGGATTTCCCCTTCCCAAACACTTTTTTCTCCGCCGGATTTATCATAGAACACAATTTCTTTCACGGTACCTTCACTGTTGTTCACGTTCACTGTAAACTCTTTTTGTCCTCTGAGACGGAAGGTGGAAAGTACACGGATTTTAGTTCTACCTTCCGCTGTATTTTCATATTCGATACCGGCGACAAACCGCAGTGGTGTTGTGATTTGTCCTTTGACCACAATATGTGTACCATCTCCTTCTGCACTCACTAGCTTCAGTTTATCTGCCGGAACAGGCAGACGTAGCGTGGTCAGCGCGATAAGTCCAACAACTATTACAAATGCAAGAATCAGTCCAATTCTTCGTTTCAAGATTGTCACCCCATTTTGATGATCCTTCTTTAGCGGAGAAATCCCACCGGAAGGTACTACCAAATATTATAGTAGAAATTATCT
The DNA here is from genome assembly GCA_949739095.1 of uncultured Clostridia bacterium. Classification (GTDB taxonomy): domain Bacteria; phylum Bacillota; class Clostridia; order RUG12999; family RUG12999; genus JAAWTG01. The sequence goes on from CATIYX010000326.1 coordinate 2,288, forward strand.
GCCGCGTCAAGTTGAAATATTGGGTACATTATGGTATAATACCTATGGAAGACATATTAAATAAAGGATGTGTGAATATATGGAGCAGCCTGTCATTAAAAGACCGTCAACGCTTAAGATAGCAATTTTATATATCATTCATAAATATAACAATGCTGTGCCGGAGGACGCTATGATTCACATTCTGGTGGAAGCCTATGCAGTAAACTATTTTGACCTCAAGCAAGCGCTGTATGAACTGAATCAGTCTGAGTTTGTCCATTCTTATAACTACAAAGCAGAACAATATCACATGCTGACAAAAGAAGGCGAGGAAGCGATTGAAATTTTTGTGAAAAAGCTGCCACTACCACGCCGCGAAGAATTGACAAAATTGGTGCAGGAACAATTGAAAGAAGAAAAACGCAGCGAGGAATTTCAAGTGGACTATGTGCCGCTGGATGATATTTCTTATTTGGTGAAATGCACCTATCGGGAAAGCCGTCTGCCACAGCTTGAAATTGCATTTCGGGTGTCGAGCAGGGAGGAAGCACTTGAAACCAAACGCAAGTTAAAGGAAAAACGCAATGAACTCTATGCGGGATTTTATCAATGTCTGTCGCAGATTTTAGATGGCGAAGACGAGGAAAAGAAAAAATAGAACAAATGAAAACAACGCCGGACTTTTTGATAAGTCCGGCGTTGTTTTATAATGAAATTTTTTTGTCGGTTGGTATAAAATCAAAAAGATAGGTAAACAATGTTATTACAACGAAAATTACCACAGGATGAAAAATTTGATTTACGTATGAAGAAAAGTAGGGTGAAATAAGATGAAAGAAAAACTACAATGTATGTGGGGAAAATGGAAACAAAAACTTTTAGGAACTATGGTAGTGCGATTCGCATGTATGCCGATAGCGGCGGTCATTATGCTGAGCCTGGTGGTTTCAGTGGCGGTTGCCACAGGAAGCAGTAACGGGGAGGATGTAATGTATGGCGGGGAGCTGATTCGGTTTCACGTATTGGCAAACAGCGACAGCGAAGCGGACCAGGCATTAAAAATGAAGGTGCGCGACCGCATTCTGGCAGAAACTTGTTTGCCGCTGGAGGAAGCGCAAAGCACAGTGGAAGCGGAGAAGCAAATTCGCAGCCACATGGCGGATATTCGCGCCGTAGCGCTGGATGAAATTCAAAAACAGGGATATGACTATCCAGTCAGCGTGCAACTTGGCGTTTTTGATTTTCCCTTGCGCCAGTATGGCAACGTTACGCTGCCTGCCGGACGATATCCTGCGTTGCGCGTCCTGATTGG
>CATIYX010000327.1 GCA_949739095.1 uncultured Clostridia bacterium
CGGTTCTACCCCAAACACACTGCCTTTGAAAGACAACACTTTAACAATCATGTTTTCTTTCAGATAGGGTAAAGAATTTTCCAGCAAATCCGTTCCCAGCGGCAACTGTTCATAAGTTTCACTGTCCATGAAATAATACAGGTCTCCGTCATTATACAGATATTCCATATCACGGCGGTCAATATGTGCTTTTGGCATTTTGTCCGTTGGACTGAATGTACGTTCCACAACTGCTCCCGTAATGACATTTTTGATTTTGGTTCTGACAAATGCTGCACCTTTCCCAGGTTTTACATGCTGAAAGTTCACAACCTGAAAAACGTTTCCTTCCAGTTCAAATGTCACACCATTTCTGAAATCTCCAGCTGAAATCATATTTCTACCTCCATTTATCTTTTTGTACTTGATTGCATTATCATATACTTATATATTATTGTATAATAAAATAGCACAAATAGCAAGAGAAAATTTGTATTTTTCAGATTTTTTTTATTTCCACATTGTCCACATTGTCATGGAATAATATTGTGGATAATGTGGGTAACTTCGTGGATAACTATAAATTCTGGACTTTTCTATTACAAAAAGGTTACGATTTTAAGGTTATGTAAACTAATTTCCTCCATTTACCATTGTATTTTTACAAATTAGTTTTCCACACCCTGTTGATAAGTCGGTGTATAAGTTATTTTTCGTATCTCCCCATGTGGATAACTCACACTAAAACAAATCCACAACATAACCGCAACACTCTACTCAAAAAAAACATTCCTAGTTTTTTACAATTCCCGCCGTCCTTCAATGGCTTTTCCCAGCGTAATTTCATCCGCATATTCCAGATCACCGCCTACAGGAATACCATGTGCAATTCGGGTCACTTTAATCCCCAGTGGTTTGAGCAAACGTGCCATATACATCGCGGTTGCTTCCCCTTCCACCGTCGGATTGGTCGCTGCAATCACTTCCTGCACACCGCTTGAGCAGCGTGCCACCAGTTCCTTTAACTTAATATCATCAGGTCCGATATCATCCATCGGCGAAATCGCACCATGCAGCACGTGATACAGTCCTGTATATTCTTTGGTATTTTCAATTGCAATCACATCCCGCGGTGTTTCCACTACACAAATGACCGACCTGTCACGCCGTTCACTGCTGCAAATGGCACATGGGTCCTCATCCGTTAGGTTCTGGCAAACACTGCAATAATGAATCTGCTCTTTCGCCTGTAAAATGGCGTCTGCAAGTTGCTGCGCCATAGACTGCGGTTGATTTAGCACATAAAACGCCAACCGCGCTGCAGATTTCCGTCCAATGCCTGGCAGCTTTGCAAACTCCGTCACCAGACGGTCTAATGGTGCAATATACATATCGCTATTCCTCCTCTCTATTGAAAAAGGACAGGTGTTCCTGTCCTTTTAGGTTTCTTTAAAATAGTCCCGGCATACTGATTCCACCGGTGATTTTGCCCATTTCTTGTTCTGTCATTTCGTCAACTTTAGCAAGCGCGTCATTGACTGCTACCAACAGCAAATCTTGCAGCATTTCCACATCATCAGGATCCACCGCTTCCGGTTTGATAACCACTTCCGTTAATTTCTTTTTCCCTGTCACTTTTACTGTTACCATGCCGCCGCCCGAGGATGCTTCTACCTCTTTTGCTTCCAGTTCCTCCTGCATTTTTTCCATATTTGCCTGCATTTTTTGCGCCTGACGCAGCATGTTGTTCATATTTCCGCCACCCGGAAAGCCATTAAATTTTCCTTTTCCCATTTTAATTAACTCCTTTCACCTCTGTGCAGCCACTCGCTGCCTTATTGTATTTCAATGCCCTTTTGCTCCGCTTTTTCACGTAGCGCCTGGTCACTTTCCTCCAAAACAAATTCCCGCTCTGTCTTAATCATACGTGGACGCCGCCCGCACACCTGTTCCACTGCATCGCCCAAAATTTTTTGATATTCCTCCTTGAGAAACATTGCCCCTAATCCAAACGAATCTTCCTGATCCAGCAGAATTACCAGGTCATCTCCATCATCTGCTGCCTTAGCAAGTCCAATCGCCGCGCCTAACCCCTTATGTGTCTGTTTTATCACGCCTACGATTTCTTTCCATTTATCATGCATAGGTCCTGCATACACCACTTTTTTAGGTGCCGCCACTGGCTCTGTTTTCTGCGTCGCCTTAGGCACTCCTACCACTGGCGCCGCTACAGGCACGCCTTGTTCCAGCTTTTGCTCTAACTGTGCTAATCTGCTGACCAGAGCCTCTTGTGTCCCCACATATTGTGGCAGTCCCATTTTTGCAAACGCCAGCTCCAGTAAAATCCGCGGATTGGCACTAAAACGAATCGCTTGCCCTGTTTGCGTCAGCACAGACACGCAATGAATCAACTGTTCTTCTGAAATCCCCTCTGCCGTCTCCCGCAGCAGTTCCATATGGCTGCTGTCTACCGGCACTGCCGACTCTGCTCCTTGCGCGATTTTACAAATCAGTACATTCCGCAACGCGTCCAGCAATCCATCTGCCACCTGTGTAATAGATTTTCCTTTAGACAACACCTCATCTAACAAGTGCAGTGCACCCGCTACATCCGCTTTCCCTATACTCTGTATCATGCAGCAACTTACCTCAATACCCGCAATCCCCAGAATATCTATCACATCCTGATATGTCACCAGCTCTTTGCCAAATGCAAGGCAACGGTCCAGCGTACTGATTGCGTCACGCATAGAGCCTTCCGAAAGCTGCGCCATCACGCCAAGAGCTTCATCTTCCACCTTCGCGCCATCCATCTCAGCAATTTCCCGCAGACGCTGTTTCACATCCTCCATGGTAATCCGCCTGAAATCAAAACGCTGACAACGCGATAAAATAGTTTCCGGCAGTTTATGCACATCTGTCGTTGCCAGAATAAACACAGCATGTTCCGGCGGTTCTTCCAATGTTTTCAGCAATGCGTTAAACGCCCCGGTGGAAAGCATGTGCACTTCGTCAATGATATAGATTTTATATTTTGTAGACGCTGCGGTATACATGACTTCTTCTCGAATTTCACGGATATCCTCCACACCATTGTTGCTTGCAGCATCCATTTCCACTACATCTAAAATACTGCCGTCTAAAATCCCTTTGCAAATCTCACATTCATTACAAGGACTTCCATCCACATTATTTAAACAGTTAATCGCACGTGAAAACACCTTTGCCGTTGTTGTTTTGCCTGTCCCGCGAATCCCTGTAAACAAATAGGCATGACCAATTCTGCCTAGCAATATTTCATTTTTCAGTGTTTGTGTGATATGTTTTTGTCCGACAATATCGTCAAATGTTGTCGGTCTAAATTTTCTGTATAACGCTTGATAAGCCATATCTGCCGCCTTCCTTCCAAGCCCGGCCAGTCTTTGTTTTTCAAATAAAAAAGCCGTACACCCTTCGTCGAACTACGACTGTGCCCGTAGCAGAAACAGCAAGCTCCAATCAGGCGCTCCTGCGGCACATGTGAAACACTGCTTATCGCTGCTCGGTTCCCCGCCTGACGAGGTTCACAGCTTCACATTGCGCAAGACCCGATCATCAA
>CATIYX010000328.1 GCA_949739095.1 uncultured Clostridia bacterium
GGTAGATTCCTAGCGGAATCTGCCCGCTGGGGAATCGGAAGCCTCGCTGCCGCTGCGTTTCCCATTCCCCAAGCGCCCCAGAAAAAGTAAAAGGGGGAGACTTTGTGCTTTGCACAAAGTCGGAGGACATTTAGGGGGGGCGATAGATTCGGAGCGCACCTTGGGGAAAATTTTTCACGAGGAAGCGCACAAAAAGACAGGCGGCTATGCCGCCCATCTCATTCACTGTCCAGTTTCAGCCGTGGAACGCGCGTCGGACGCGAGTTATCGTCCAGCGCGACAAATACCAAATGCGCTTCGTTCGTTAAAATCTGCGCGCCCGTGCGTAAATTCTCTGCTGTTACTTCCACCTTGATTTGCATGGACGTGTTACCCACGCCTGTCAGTTCCGCGTGCAGCTTCACCATCTCACCGCGGCGCACAGGATGTTTGAAATCCAGCTTGTCCACTGACACGGTCGCCACGATGCAGTTGGAATGCCGTGACGCTGCCAGCGCCGCTGCAATGTCAATCCAATGCATGAGTCGTCCGCCTTTGAGATTGTTCAATAAATTCACATCCACCGGCAGCACCAGTTCCGTCATATCAATGGCGGAATCTGCCACGGTTTTCACTCGTTCTTCCATTCATTTCTCCTATTCCGGCAGCACAATTTCCGCTGCCTGTTCCACTACGTCTGCGGCGTGGTCTAAGCCTTCGCCCAAAAACGTTTCAATGTCGCCCGCATCGCATTTGCGCGCGGTTTCAGGGTCCAGCGGCAGCTGTGCCAATAGTTCCAGCCCGAATTCTTTTGCCACAGCCGGCGCTTTGCTTTCGCCAAACACCGGAATTTGTTTATCGCAATCGGGACATTTCACATAACTCATGTTTTCCACCAGTCCCAAAATTGGAATATCCATCATTTTCGCCATGCTGACCGCTTTGGACACAATCATGGACACCAAATCCTGTGGAGAGGTCACAATCACAATGCCGCTTAGCGGAATGGATTGGAACACCGTCAGCGGCACATCACCTGTACCGGGCGGCATATCCACAAACAAATAGTCCACATCTTCCCAAACCACGTCTGTCCAAAACTGTTTCACAGTCCCGCCGATAATGGGACCGCGCCACACCACCGGCGTGGATTCGTCGTCCAGCAATAAATTAATGCTCATGACCTTGATACCCGTGCGTGTCTCTACGGGCAGCAGTCCGAATTCACTCGCCGCTGCCTGGCCGCTCAGCCCAAATTCTTTGGGAACGGACGGTCCTGTGATGTCCGCGTCCAAAACGCCTACGCGGTATCCTTTACGTCGCATCAATACTGCCAGCATACCTGTTACGGCGGATTTTCCCACACCGCCTTTGCCGCTCACGACACCAATCACCTTTTTGATACGGCTCATTTCATGCGGCCGTTCCAATAGACTCACCTTTTCGCGGGAAGCGCAATCTTCACCGCAACTGCTGCAATCATGTGAACACTGTTCTGCCATATGTCATCCATCTCCTGTCTATGCTTTATCATTAGTTTTGGTTTTCTTTTCCTTTATTATACGTGTCCGGCGCGCAAATGTCAAATGACAAAACGCACGAAATTATAACAGGACACTAAAATAATCACCAGCATGACGCCACTGAATAACTTGTCTACACCTTGGTTGGTGAGTTTGCGCGAAATGGCGCTGCCCAAAAATCCGCCGCCCACGCCGCCGACTATCATCAGCGCCAGCAGCCACGGGTCAAATGCCGGTACGGCGCCCGCTGCAAATGTCCGCACCAAACTGGTGATTTGCGAAAACAAAATGATGTAAATAGAATTGCGTGCGCTGGTTTTGGCGTCCATGGAGAAAAAATAATAGAGCACGGCGATGTTAATCGGTCCGCCGCCGATGCCTAAAAACGCCGACAACATTCCAAGCGACAGCCCAATCAGCAGACAAGCAACAGAGTTTTGTACTTGTTTCGCGGCTATCTTGGATTTGTAGCGGACAAAGAAAAAGACGAACACCGTCATTGCCACCAGCAGCGCGGACTGTACTGCACCTACCACCGCGTCGCCCGGGAACCATCCCTTCATTAAATCAAACAGATATTTTCCTGCCACGCCGCCTGCTGCCGCGCCGACACCTAAAAATGTGCTTTTGCGCACCTCCAGTTTCACGCCGCTGCCACGGCTTTTCAGCAGCGATACCACCGACATGGAGAGCACCGTACAGCCCGACAAAAAACTAATCGTGGACACGCTCAGCAGTCCGAATGCGTCCAGCACCGGCTTGATGATAACGCCGCCGCCGATACCGCTGATGGCGCCCACTGTCGTTGCCAGCAGACTGATGAGGAAAAAGATGAGATTCACCATGTTCTGTCCCCTTTTCTACTTTAAAATAATATCCTGTACCGCCACACACTGTCGAAATCATCGTTTTTTAGTTACGGCGGGCAGCAACTATTCTTATCATAGCATAGATTTTCCTGTTTTTCAAGCCGTTTCCACCCCAGCCTTGACATGTCCGTTGCTTTCTTTTATAATAAAAGACAAGTATGGAACAAAAAGGGGGATTCCGTTCTATGGAATGGTTGACAAAAATGATTACTCAAATCAATGATGTGGTGAATGACTTCGTCTGGGGACCTGTGATGCTGGTGGTGTTTCTGGCAGTCGGGCTGATGTTCACCATCCGCACAGGATTTTTCCAGATTACGCATATCAAACTATGGATGACGGAAACGTTTATTTCCATTTTTAAAAAGAAAGATGTGCGGCGCACAAAAGATAAAGCATCTATTTCACAGTTTCAGGCACTGGCAACCGCGCTTGCCGCAACTGTGGGAACAGGCAATATTGCCGGCGTAGCGACTGCTATTGCGCTGGGCGGTCCCGGCGCAATTTTCTGGATGTGGCTGTCCGCATTTTTGGGAATGATGACCAATTTTGCGGAAAACACACTGGGTATTCACTACCGCTACCGCAACAAAAAAGGGTCTTGGGTGGGCGGTGCCATGATATATATTGAGCGCGGACTAGGTTGGAAATGGCTGGCGGTCATTTTTTCTGTATTTTGCCTGATGGCGTCGTTTGGTATCGGGAACATGACGCAAGTCAATTCCATTTCCCATGCGATGGAAACTTCTTTTGCCGTGCCGCCGGTGGCGACAGGTATCGTGATTGCGCTGTTGGTGGGGCTGGTGATTGTGGGCGGTATCAAACGAATTGCCAGCGTGACGGAAAAAATTGTGCCGTTTATGGTGATTGCCTATTTGGTTGGCGGACTGGTGTGTATTTGTACACACGCGGGACAAATTCTGCCCTCTTTGAAACTCATTTGCACAGAAGCGTTTTCCTTCCAGTCAGCAGCAGGCGGCGTGGCAGGTTATGGCATGATGCTGGCGGTCAAACGCGGTATTTCGCGCGGCGTGTTTTCTAATGAAGCGGGACTGGGTTCTTCTGTTATGGTACATTCCGCGTCCAATGTGAAAGAACCTGTTGTGCAGGGCATGTGGGGCGTGTTTGAGGTGTTTGTGGACACCATCATCATCTGCACCATCACCTCCTTGGCCGTGATACTCTCCGGCGTACTGGA
>CATIYX010000329.1 GCA_949739095.1 uncultured Clostridia bacterium
CGGTAGAAGCTGCTGCTGGTGCCGGATTTACCAATCTCAGCATTGATTTGATGTATGCCTTGCCGGAACAAACGCCGCAGGCGTTCCGGCGGGATTTGCAGCAGCTGTCCGGCTTGCCGGTCACACATGTGTCGGCATATGGACTCAAGGTGGAGGAAGGTACGCCCTTTGCAACCCGGCAGATAGTCGTGGAAGAGGATGATTATACGCAAATGTATCAGGAAGTGTGTACATTTTTGCCGGAAATAGGTTTTGGGCAATATGAAATTTCCAATTTTGCAAAACCGAAAGCGGAATCGCAGCACAACTTAAAATATTGGCAGCGCCATCCCTATGTGGGGGTGGGTGCGGGCGCACATTCGTTTGATGGACAGCGGCGCTGGGAAAATATCCGCGGTGTAGAGGACTATATCCATGCGGCAGATAAGCGTGCAGCGGTAGAAGAACTTAGTGTGCAAGATTGTTTGGTAGAGGAACTTATTATGGGAATGCGTTTAACGAAAGGCGTGCCGGAGACATTGTTTGGGAAGTTTCCAAATGGGATGCAAAAAGCGCGGAAGTACCGGCAGGCAGGACTTTTGTATCAACCATCGCCCGGGCGGCTGGCGTTTACCACAGCGGGTTTTTTGGTTTCCAACACGATTTTAGCATCGCTACTGCCATAGATATCAGAAAAGGCGGACGGCGGTATGACGTGGGTGAAAAGGTTCTCATATGGCATCCATCGAAATGCGAAGAAAAAATTTCTGCCATATCGAACAGCAACATTTTCAAAAATTTGTTTTAGTCAAAAAACAGCGGAAATCTTCTTCCGAAAAAAGTTTTAGATATTTATCTGTTTTAAAATATCCGGCGGAACATGGATTTTTTAAAATTTCAAGTTGGCAAAAATGAATCCCCCTATTGTAGTATACTGACTACAGTAGGGGGATTTTTTTGTTACCTGTTTTTCGCTTCCTACACACCAAATCCTATGATGCAGATGCTATCCAAAGCAGAAATGTGCGCGGTGTATAGTGTTCGTTCCGCTGATACTTAAAACAGAAATTCATCTAAAAAATAGGCATTGGAATTGGCGTGTAAACCGCGGTTATCACGCAAATCAACGCGGATATAGCCTTCTTTGCCTGTGAGCTCAAATTCTGCATGGGTAATGGTTTCGCCCGGCATGGCAACTGCCTTGTGGCAAAACCGCCCTTGTGTCTGCACGAACACCTTTTCTACCGGTGAGCAGTCAATCACCAGCTTGTGGTCTTCTACTGAAATTTCATAGAGTTCAGGACCCATGGAGGAATAGAAGTCGCCAGCTTCCAGCGCATGGATAACTGCATCGTAGGACAACTCCTGCGCCTGAATCATCACGAATCCGCCGAAAGAATCACAAAGCGGGTCGCCAAAAGGTTTGACGTTGTGGTTATCGTCTGTTGCAACGCAAAACAGCCGATTGCCTGTACGCAGCATTTCATCATAGGACTGTGGGTTGTAGCCATACAGTCCATCGTGTTCGCAGCCGTGGTTATAAATTTCCATGGCAAAGCAACCACGCAAATCCTTGTAGTCGTCATAATTTTGCAGTGACCAATAGGGATGGTTATAGCACACCAAGTATCCTGCTTGCCGCATGGATTCAATGTATTGATTCAAATAGTGGATGTCGCCGTAACGCCGCTCTGGCAAGATGGCAGTTTTACCGGGTTCCGGCTGTGTATCATAGAGATTGAGGTGGTATGTTTTTACGCGGTCAAACCCATTTGGTTTGTCTGCCCATTCATTCATATCCACTTCATAGGCTGCCAGCGCCAAAAAGTTTTCATCTGTGAGGTCTTTATACCAGCCATAGTGGCGGTGGTCCGTATAAGCAAGAATGCTATAGCCTTCCGCCATATATGCAGTTTTGAGGTCCTCCGGCGTGAGTCTGCCATCGGAAAAGGTACTGTGGCAGTGCAAATTTGCTTTATAGGAGGGATAGGGTTTGAGTAGATGTTGTTTGCCCATGGTGATACGCTTCCTTTCTGTTGCTGCATTTGTCCTGTGAGAGATGCAGAATCAAATCTAGGGACAGTATACCACCTTATGCCAAAAAGTCAAGAGTATTTAAAAAAATTTTCAAAAAAATTTTTTGGCGCGTAATTTCTTTTATCATACAGGTTTCAGCGACCTGAAACGAAATTGGCAGAAAATTTTTAGGAAGAAATTAAAAAAAACAACGGAAACGCGTGTGAGATAAGGGAATAAAGGAATTTACTTTTGTGGGTACAAAAAACGTGAAAAATGACGAATTATGTCGAAAAACAGAGAACATATGATGGGAGGAGTGGAAAAAAGTTATGTGAAAAAAGCAGAAAAACGGTGATAGATAATTCGATATACTGATATTACCGGCAAAAAAACCGCAGACCTTTGCCGGGAACCCTTGTGCCGTCGTAATGTGGGAGACATCATTGCCGGTCCAGGTTTGTTCCCCATACTTCAAGCATGGGAGAAGTAAACGTGATACATAGTATGGTATCCGCTTGTTTCATGTTTTTGTCACAGGCGCGGAAGATATGCTGTGAATGGGGCGTGTACGTCGTTGGCGCGCAACTGCGTTCCCAGGCACATACTTCCGCTTCTCTGACACATGGCACAAAAAAGTTATTTTTTTTCATCATTCAAAACGAAACAAATCTCAGGCTGACGGGAATCGAACTCATGCACTGTGGACTGGTTCGATATCCCTATGCTAAAACGAAAGGGGACGAGGAAACAGCATGAAACCGTTTGGAAAAGCGCATGTATCTGAGCAGCCGCTTAGCAGCAGTGCCAAGCAGCAGTTAGATGCTTCTGTGGAACTGGCGAATCTATTTGCCAGCTACATCAAAGCGGATTCGCTGGAGGAAGCACTGGAAGAAATGCGTGCCTTAGCGGAAGAAGCAGAGGTAGTGCAGGAATCGGAGGCGGCAGACAG
>CATIYX010000330.1 GCA_949739095.1 uncultured Clostridia bacterium
CCGCCGGTCATGTGCCCAGGCTGTCCACATCGAGGAATTTTCTATGTGTTGAACAAATTAAATCTGCATGTCAGCGGCGATATTGGCTGTTATACGCTGGGGGCGGCGGCACCATTGAAAGCAATTGACGTTTGCGTCTGTATGGGTGCGAGTATCAGCGGATTGCACGGCATGGAAAAAGCAAATGGACGTGATTTTGGCAAAAAAGCGGTTGCGGTCATTGGGGATTCCACCTTTATGCATTCTGGTATAACAGGCTTGATTGATATTGTCTATAACAAAGGTGCATCTACCGTGATGATTCTGGACAACGCCATTACAGGTATGACGGGGCACCAGCCTAATCCAACAACGGGATACACCATCCGCGGCGAAGAAACACGTCGTGTGGACATGGAGCTGCTGGCAAAAGCGATTGGCGTGGAACGCGTTCGCGTGGTAGACCCGTTTGATGTGGAAGAAGTGGAACGTGTTGTGAAGGCAGAAACAGAAGCAGACGAACCTTCTGTTATCATTGCACGTCGTCCCTGCGCGCTGCTGAAATTTGTGAATTACGGCAAACCCTGTGAAATTGATACAGAGGCCTGTAAGGGCTGTAAAATGTGCATGAAAATCGGATGTCCCGCCATTACATTTGCGGACGGTAAAGCGAAAATTGACCCGACACAGTGCAATGGTTGCGGACTTTGTATGAATATTTGTAAATTCGGTGCAATTAAAAAACAACAGTAATGGCAGGGCGAACATGCCGCACAGAAACAAAGGCGGCGGATGGGAGAGAAAAAAGATGGTAACAAAAATTATGATAGTCGGCGTTGGTGGACAAGGAACATTGCTGGCGAGCCGCGTGATTGGAAACACAGTCACCGCAGCGGGATATGATGTAAAAGTATCAGAAGTACACGGAATGAGTCAGCGCGGCGGAAGCGTTGTGACTTATGTGAAATATGGCGAAAAAGTATATTCTCCGATTGTGGCGGAGGGCGAAGCGGATATTATTTTAGCGTTTGAAAGTTTGGAAGCATTGCGCTGGTCCCATTACTTGAAGGATGGCGGTCAACTGATTGTCAATACGCAGGAAATTGACCCTATGCCGGTAATTACGGGTGCGGAGGAATATCCGTCTGAAATTTTGGAGCAATTGGAAATGCGTAACATTAACGTCACGCCTGTGGATGCACTGACCATTGCAGAAGGATTGGGCAATGCAAAAGCGGTTAATGTGGTGTTGCTGGGCGTATTGGCGAAACACAGTAATATTGCAAAAGAAAAATGGGTGGAAGCAGTGCGTAACACTGTTCCGGCGAAATTTTTGGAACTCAACCTTGCGGCGTTTGAAGAGGGATATACTGCTGCTTATTAATGGCGAAACGAAACGGGAAGGAAACCCTATAAAATAAAAAGGAGGCGTTTAGAATGTTAAAACAGTTATCCATTTTTGTGGAGAACAAATGTGGTCGGTTGACAGATATTGTGGAGCTGCTGGGAAAGGGCGGCATTAATATTCGCGCAATGTCTCTGGCGGATACGGCGGACTATGGGATTTTACGCTTGATAGTGAATGACCCACAGAGAGCGGCGGACCTGTTGAAAAAGGAACAATATACCATGAAAATTACCGAAGTGTTGGCAATTGAAATTCCGGATGAAGCGGGCGCTTTGGCAAATGTACTGCGCATGATTCGTGATGCCGAGATTACGATTGAATATATGTATGCCTTTTTGGGAAAACAGGACCAGGGCGCGCTGGTTACGCTCAAATGTGATGATACGGAAAAGGCGGCGGCACTTTTGCAACAAAATCATGTAACTGTTGTAAAACCGGAAATGGTGTATGGACTATGATGGATGTAGGACAATACCTAAAGCGGGAGTTCGGTTTGTCTCAGCGTGTGCTGGACATTGAACAGCGCGTGACGGAAAAAATTGCGCCGCGTCTGCGGGAGTTGGAAGCAGCACGGGAATTTCACCAAATTCGTGTTTTGAATGGATTTCGGAAAAATGGAATTCGGGAACAACATTTTTTAGGTACTACAGGCTATGGCTATGATGATTTGGGACGGGAAGTGATTGACGCGCTTTATGCAGATGTGTTTGGCGCGGAGGACGCGCTGGTGCGCATGAATATCGTCTCCGGAACCCATGCATTGTCGCTGTGTTTGTTTGGTGTGCTGCGCCCCGGTGATAAGTTGATTTCTGTGACAGGTAATCCCTATGATACATTGGCGGGTGTTATTTCCGCCGAAGGACAGGGAAGTCTCAAAGATTTTGGTGTATCCTATGGCAAAGTGCCACTACTAGCGGACGGGACACCGGATTTGAAGGGTATCCGCGAGGCAATCACGCCGGAGGTGAAAGCGGCGCTCATTCAGCGTTCCAAGGGCTACGATTGGCGGGAAACGCTGTCTGTAGCACAAATTAGGGAAATTATCCAAACAGTCAAGGAAGCAAATCCGCAGACGGTTTGTATTGTAGACAACTGCTATGGAGAGTTCACAGAAGAACTGGAACCGACGGCAGTGGGCGCAGATTTGATGGCGGGTAGCCTGATTAAAAATCCAGGCGGCGGTTTGGCGCGTGGTGGCGCATATCTTGCGGGCAAAAAGAAATATATCGATTTAGCAGCATATAAACTGAACTGTATTGGACAGGGAAAAGAAATTGGTCCGACCTTTGGCTTCAACCGTGAAATTTTGCAAGGATTTTTCATGGCACCGCACGTGACGTGTGAAGCGCTGAAGGCAGCAGTATTTTGCGCCGGTGTGTTTGAGGATTTGGGCTATGATGTCTGTCCGCGTTGGGATAGCCAACGCGGCGACATCATTCAGGCAGTGCGGTTTGGAAACAAAGAAGCATTGATAGCGTTTTGTCAGGGGATTCAAAAAGGTGCACCAATTGATTCGTTTGTACAGCCGGAGCCGTGGGATATGCCGGGCTATGATTGCCAGGTGATTATGGCGGCGGGCGCGTTCACGCAGGGCGCGACCACGGAACTCAGCGCGGACGCACCGATAAAACCGCCCTATGTGGCATATATGCAGGGCAGTTTAACCTATGAATGTGGTAAAACAGGCGTATTGGTTGCAGTGCAGAACATGATAGACCAAAAATTGTTATAAAGAATAGCATGAATGATGAAATCCGATGCGGTATGCGTCGGATTTCTTTTTTGATTAGGTATTGTTAAAAAGGACGCTATACAGTACAAAAGTGCGCAATCCTGTGCCTAAGGTAACACCTCTTTTCGCTGTTGCATATGATGAACTAGAACAAAAACGCATGGGCAGCGGGTTCATGAAAATCTTTTGGAGGTGTAGGCATGGCAAGATACATAGTAACGGGCGGCAACC